>NZ_QETJ01000191.1:0-8235 GCF_003105095.1 Pseudomonas sp. NDM
CCTGCTCGCGATAAGGCCAGCACATTCAGCAAATGTGCTGGCTGACACACCGCTATCGCGAGCAGGCTCACTCCTACAGGGGGGAAGCATTATTTGCCGGTGATCATCGGCAGATTCAGCCCCTGCTCTTTCGCGCAGTCGATCGCAATCTGGTAGCCGGCGTCGGCGTGGCGCATGACGCCGGTGGCCGGGTCGTTGTGCAGTACGCGGGCGATGCGCTCGGCGGCCTCATCGGTACCGTCGCAGACAATCACCATCCCCGAATGCTGCGAGAAGCCCATGCCGACACCGCCGCCATGGTGCAGCGATACCCAGGTCGCGCCGCTCGCAGTGTTCAGCAGCGCGTTGAGCAGTGGCCAGTCGGACACGGCGTCGGAACCGTCCTGCATCGATTCGGTTTCGCGGTTGGGACTGGCGACCGATCCGGAATCGAGGTGGTCGCGACCGATCACCACCGGTGCCGACAGCTCACCGCTACGCACCATTTCGTTGAAGGCCAGACCGAGCCTGGCGCGCTGGCCCAGACCGACCCAGCAGATACGTGCCGGCAGACCCTGGAAGCTGATGCGCTCGCGGGCCATGTCCAGCCAGTTGTGCAAGTGTGCGTCGTCCGGGATCAACTCTTTGACCTTGGCGTCGGTTTTGTAGATGTCCTGCGGATCACCCGACAGCGCCGCCCAACGGAACGGGCCGATGCCACGGCAGAACAGCGGACGGATGTACGCCGGCACGAAGCCCGGGAAATCGAAAGCATTTTCGACGCCCTCTTCCTGCGCCATCTGACGGATGTTGTTGCCGTAGTCGAAGGTCGGAATGCCTTGCTTCTGGAATTCCAGCATGGCTTTGACGTGCACGGCCATCGACTGCTTGGCGGCTTTGATCACAGCGGCCGGTTCGGTCTTGGCGCGGGCGCGGTATTCGTCCCAGCTCCAGCCGGCCGGCAAGTAACCGTTGAGCGGGTCGTGGGCGCTGGTCTGGTCGGTGACCATGTCCGGGCGCACGCCGCGCTTGACCAGTTCCGGGAGAATTTCGGCAGCATTACCGAGCAGAGCGATGGAGATCGCTTTGCCTTCCTTGGTGTATTTGTCGATGCGTGCCAGGGCGTCGTCGAGGTCTTTGGCTTGCTCGTCGACGTAACGGCTCTTCAGGCGGAAATCGATGCTGACCTGCTGGCATTCGATGTTCAGCGAACAGGCGCCGGCCAGGGTGGCGGCCAGCGGTTGTGCGCCGCCCATGCCACCGAGGCCCGCGGTCAGCACCCAGCGCCCCTTGAGGTCAGCGTTGTAATGCTGGCGACCGGCTTCGACGAAGGTTTCGTAGGTCCCCTGAACGATGCCCTGGCTGCCGATGTAGATCCAGCTGCCGGCGGTCATCTGGCCGTACATGGCCAGGCCTTTGGCGTCGAGTTCGTTGAAGTGTTCCCAGCTCGCCCAGTGCGGCACGAGGTTGGAGTTGGCGATCAGCACGCGCGGCGCGTTGCTATGAGTCTTGAACACGCCGACCGGTTTGCCCGATTGCACCAGCAGGGTTTCGTCGTCGTTCAGGTGGGTCAGGCTCTCGACGATCTTGTCGTAGCACTCCCAGTTCCGCGCAGCGCGGCCGATGCCACCGTAGACCACCAGCTCTTTCGGATTCTCGGCGACTTCCGGGTCGAGGTTGTTCATCAACATGCGCAGCGGCGCTTCGGTCAGCCAGCTCTTGGCGGTCAGCGTGTTACCGCGTGCGGCGCGAATCTGCACGTCACGAAACTTGTTGCTGTTCTGGGTATTGTCAGTCACGAAAAAGACTCCTCAGCGATCAATTCAAACCAACCCTGGCAGTGGGCAGCAGCCTGCGCGCTTTTCTGCGCGACAAGCGAATCAGTGGACGCTGCGGAGAGTCTCGGACGACTCATACGCATACGTCTTTACTTGTACATACAAGCATATGCAATCAAGCGGCCAACTTGTTGGAGAGGTGTTCAAGAAAAAATACGGACAGGGCTGGAGAGCGCCTGAATCAAGGGGTCACGCGTGGATGAAATATTTCGAGGGTATTAATGGAAGGGGTTGGGGAGTGTTTCGAAAGCGAGGTTTTGCGCCACGCTGGGGCGTTCGGTAACAAGTTGGTGCGAGGATGGAAACAGGAAGTGTGAATGCAACTGTGGCGAGGGAGCTTGCTCCCGCTGGGCTGCGAAGCAGCCCCAAATCGGTGTTTACCGGAATTGGGAGTCCTTCGGCCTCCAGCGGGAGCAAGGTCCCTCGCCACAGGGGGATTGTGTTCAGTTTTGGAGGAGTTCGATGACGCAGCAAGCGGCATTGGTGGCGACTTCAACCAGTCCGGCGTTACCGTCCAGTTGCAGACAATCATGGCGACCGAGTTGCGATGCGGTTTCACCGACTTGCACTTGCAGCAAGTCACTGACACTGAACACCAGCAACGTCCCCGCCGAGCTGAAAAATCGCTGCTCACCGTCCAGCCACTGCAACCGCGCGCTGTAACGTTGCGGCGCGTAGATCAGATTGAAGTCGCGAATCGCACCGCCGAGCAACGTGCAGGACACCTGACTTTCGCCGCTGAACGCATACGGGTCGAGGGGTAACAGTGGGCGGGTATCGTCACCGTCGACGCACAGGGTCATGCCGTCCCCCTGCAACACGGTGATGACTCGCTGGTAACCGGCGAACGTCGAGAACCCGCCCGACTCAGTGATGTCGGCAATCGACAGGCGCCAGCCGAAACCGTCCAGGCCAGCACCTGCATCGCGAGTGATTTCTTCGGTGCTGCCGCCGCCGTTTTTCCACGGCATGCGCGGGTAGCCTTCGGCGCGTAGGACCTTGAGTGCATTCATTTATGGAACCGCCCTTCGAGACGATGACGGGAACCCGGATGGATCAAGCGCGCCGCCGTCACTGGCTGACGCCCCGACCAGGTACGCCGACGGATCAGCAAGCACGGCTCGCCCTTTTCGATCTGCAGCAACTTGCATTCGGACGGCTCGGCGAGTATCGCTTCGACCACGTGCTCGCCTTCGGTCAGCGGCGCGACCTGGTTGAGGTAGGCGTAAGGTGTCTGCAGGGTGAAGTCCTGCTTGAGGTACTCCGGGGCGACCAGGGCGTTGACGAAGCGGTCTTCGATTTGCACCGGAATGTCGTTCTCGTAATGCACGATCAGCGAGTGGAAGACCTTCTGCCCTTCGCGCATATCCAGTGCCAGCGCACGCTCGGAGCCGGCGGCCTCTTCCTCGAGGGTGATGACCTGGCAGGTGTGGCGATGACCGCGCGAGGCGATTTCGTCGGCGATGTTGTGCACTTCGAACAGCGCGGACTGGCTCTTCGGTTCGGCGACAAAGGTGCCTACGCCTTGCATGCGCACCAGCAGGCCATCGGCGGTCATCTCGCGCAGGGCGCGGTTGATGGTCATGCGGCTGAAGCCGAGCTGGCTGACCAGTTCGCTTTCGGACGGCACGCGGTAGTGCGGCGGCCAGTTACCGCTGTCGATCTGCTGGGTGATCATCTGCTTGACGCGGGCGTACAAGGGCGCCGGACTGTCGCCCATGTTCGCGGCCAACGGAGAGACTGGAGGCGGAGTCGGCACGGTTGATCCCTGTTCATTGGATGAAAGTGACTAGCTTGCCGGAGTTTACCGGGCAGGCAAACGTCTGTATATGTATATACAAATAACACACGATGGGGTGCCGAACGATGTCCGCCTTCTTTGCCGAACGCGCACTGCTGCCTAACGGATGGGCCAACAATGTACGTCTCGAGGTCAGCGCCGATGGCCTGCTGACCCGAATCCAGGCCGATTCCACCGCAGACGGCGCCGAGCGGCTGAACGGGCCGCTGCTGCCGGGGATGCCCAATCTGCACTCCCACGCCTTCCAGCGCGCAATGGCTGGTTTGGCCGAAGTGGCCGGTAACCCCAACGACAGTTTCTGGACCTGGCGCGATCTGATGTATCGCCTCGTCGGAAAGATCAGCCCGGATCAGCTCGGCATCATCGCCCGTCAGCTGTACATCGAAATGCTCAAGGCCGGGTACACCTCGGTCGCTGAATTCCACTACGTGCACCACGACAGCAGCGGCCAGCCGTATGCCGATCCGGCCGAACTGGCCTTGCGCATCAGCCAGGCCGCCAGCGAAAGCGGTATCGGTCTGACCCTGCTGCCGGTGCTTTACAGCCATTCCGGTTTCGGTGGGCAGACGCCGAATGACGGCCAGCGCCGGTTTATCAACAGCACCGAAAACTACTTGAATCTGCACGCGCGGTTGCAGCCATTACTGGCACAGCAGAAGGCGCAATCGCTGGGCCTGTGTTTCCACTCGCTACGCGCGGTGACGCCGCAGCAGATCAGCGAAGTGCTCGCTGCCAGTGACAAGCAGATCCCGGTGCACATCCACATCGCCGAACAGCAGAAAGAAGTCGACGACTGCCTGAGCTGGAGCGGTCGGCGGCCGCTGCAATGGCTGTACGAAAATACCCAAGTCGATCAGCGCTGGTGCCTGGTCCACGCGACCCACGCCAACCCGGAAGAAGTCTCGCTGATGGCCAACAGTCGCGCGATCGCCGGGCTTTGCCTGACCACTGAAGCGAATCTGGGTGACGGAATTTTCCCGGCAGTGGATTTTCTCGCCCAGGGCGGGCGCATGGGCATCGGCTCCGACAGCCATGTGTCGCTGAGCGTGGTGGAAGAATTGCGCTGGCTGGAATATGGCCAGCGCCTGCGTGATCAGCGGCGCAATCGCTTGTACGGCGCGGACCAGCCGATGGTCGGTCGCACGTTGTACGACGCGGCGCTGGACGGCGGCGCGCAGGCGTTGGGGCAGCCGATCGGTGCGCTGGAGGTGGGCAAGCGCGCGGACTGGATCGTGCTCGATGGCAACGATCCGTATCTGGCGACAGCGTCGGGGGACGGGATTCTGAATCGCTGGCTGTTCGCCGGCGGCGATCGGCAGGTGCGCGATGTGCTGGTGAATGGTCAGTGGGTGGTACGCGATGGCCGGCATGCCGGCGAAGAGCAAAGCGCCCGAGCCTTCACCCAGGTACTGCGTGATCTTTTAGGCTGACGCAAAACAAACTGTGGGAGCGAGCCTGCTCGCGAAAACGGTGCATCAGTCAATATTCATGTCGACTGACACACCCTCTTCGCGAGCAGGCTCGCTCCCACATTTGATTTGTATCGAGACTTAATTAGAGGTCTTGGCCATCTGCCGATCCGACGCGCGCCAGATCAGTCGCGTAGTGTCGTAACCCTGCTGACGCGCCTTGCTCAGCAGTTCTTCACGCACTACACCGTTAACGGTCGGCGTGCGCGACAGTAGCCACAAGTACTTGCGACTCGGATCGCCGACGATGGCGGTCTTGTAATCGTCGCTGACGTACAACACCCAGTACTCGCCCTTCGCCACACCTGGCACCAGGCGTGAGAACCAGTTATCGAATTCGACCCAGAGCTTGTCGGTCTTGCCCGGCACTTGGGGATAAGCCGTGCCCTTGGCCTCTTCCCATTGCCAGTCCGGGGTCAGGCAGCGGTTGAGCACGCCGACGTTACCGTCCGGCTTGAGGCTGTAGTGGGCTTCGGATTGCGCGCAGTGGCGCTGGAAGTACATCGGCAAGCGTGCCAGTTCATACCAGGTGCCCTGATAACGCTTGAGGTTGACGCTGTTGACGGTTCTCGGCGCCAACGGGTCGACGCCGGAAGTGGCGCAGCCAGCCAGTACCAGGCCAGCAAAAAGGATAAGCAATAACCGCTTCATTTTTTTCTCCGTGGGCGCGAAGCCCCGGTTTACTTCAGGCCTTGGCCGGAAAACATCAGCACTTTGTCACCGGCGTATTGCACGCTGATAAAGCTGTTCTTGTCGCCCCAGGTGCAGCTGGACATACCGAGCGCGCCCGAGCAATCGGTGGGCTTGCCGAGAAGGGTTTCCACGTCGGACTTGGCCATGCCGGCCGAGAGCTTCGAGTAGTTTTCCTGATTGACCTTGCTGCATGCGGCCAACAGCACGCAAAACGACAGCAGGGCGATAGATCGCAGCGACATGGTGAAACTCCTGGAACGAGGGGGGATGGCATGGTGCCAACCAGAAGCTTAGAAGAGAAAAGTGTCATCTGGTTCCGTGAACGGATGGCTATTTATCAGCCCGCCCGTCCGGCTTTTGTCGGTAAATCAAAAACTTTGTGAAGCTGTCGAGCATTTCGTCGACTTTCCCCGCAAGCGCCTAATCTTTGGCGCGCCGCGGTCGAAATAAGAGCAGCGCAACGCTGCCGAATATGGCAAATTGCCGCCCTTTCCTGACCAGCCCCTTCGCGGTAGTTCATTCGATGACCAGAAACATGAAATTCAGCCACAAGATTTTGCTGGCTGCTGCCCTTGTGGTGGCCGTTGCGTTCGCCTGTTTCATCTTGTTCAACGACTATCGCCAGCGTCAGGCCTTGAGCAGCAGCACCGAAGCCACCATGCAGGAGCTGGGAAGCCTGACCACCAGCAACATCCAGACCTGGCTGGAAAGCCGCATTCAATTGCTGCAATCGCTGTCGCAGCAAGTCGCCGTTGACGGCAATGCCCCCGCCAGCCTCAAACGCATCATCGACCTGCCCGCCTACACCGGCAATTTCCAGCTCAGCTATTTCGGTGGCGCTGACGGCGTGATGTTTTCCGTGCCCGCCGGCAACCGCGCGCCGGATTACGATCCACGTGCGCGTGGCTGGTACAAAGCGGCGAACAGCGCGCAACAGACTATCGTCACCGAACCGTACATCGCCGCTTCGTCGGGCAAACTGGTCATCACAGTAGCGACGCCGGTGCAGCGCCAGGGCCAGATGCTCGGCGTCGCCGGTGCGGACATCGACCTGACCAGTGTCAGCGCAATCATCAACTCGCTGAACTTCGGCGGCCACGGGCACGCGTTCATCGTCAGCGCCGAAGGCAAGATCCTGATTCACCCGGACAGCAAACTGGTGCTTAAAACCCTCGCCGAGGCCTACCCGAACGGTGCGCCTCAAGTCAGTCCGGGCCTGAAAGAAGTCGAGTTTGATGGCAAGACCCAGTTGATTTCCTTCACTCGCGTCAACGGCGTGCCGTCGGCCGACTGGTACGTGGCGCTGGTGCTCGACAAAGACACCGCGTTCTCTATGCTCAGCGAATTCCGCACCTCGGCGCTGATCGCCATGGTCATCGCCGTGCTGATCATCATCGGCCTGCTCGGCATGCTCATTCGCGTGCTGATGCAGCCGCTGCTGACCATGGGCCGTGCGATGCATGACATCGCTGAAGGCGAAGGCGACCTGACCAAACGTCTGGTGATCCACGGCAACGATGAATTCGGCGCACTGGGCACTTCGTTCAACCGCTTCGTCGAGCGCATTCACACCTCGATCCGCGAAGTGTCCTCGGCCACCGGCCAGGTCAACGAAGTCGCCCTGCGCGTGGTCGCCGCCTCGAACTCCTCGATGTACAACTCCGACCAGCAGGCCAACCGTACCAACAGCGTCGCCGCCGCGATCAATCAGCTCGGCGCTGCCGCCCAGGAAATCGCACAGAACGCCGCCCTCGCCTCGCAGCATTCCAGCGATGCGCGCAGCCTTGCGGTCGACGGCCAGCAGGTTGTGGATAAAACCATTCAAGCCATGCAGCAACTGTCGGCGAAGATCAGCGATTCCTGTGGCAACATCGAAACGCTGAATAGCAACACGGTGAACATCGGCCAGATTCTCGAAGTGATCACCAGCATTTCCCAGCAGACCAATCTGCTCGCACTCAACGCCGCCATCGAAGCTGCGCGTGCCGGTGAGGCTGGGCGCGGTTTCGCCGTGGTGGCCGACGAGGTGCGCAATCTCGCGCATCGCACCCAGGACTCGGCGCAGCAAGTGCAGAAGATGATCGAAGAGCTGCAAGTCGGCGCACGCCAGGCGGTGACCATCATGACCGAGAGCCAGCGCGAGAGTGAAAGCAGCGTCGGCATCGCCAACCAGGCCGGCGAGCGTCTGGGCAGCGTGACCCAGCGCATCGGCGAAATCGATGGCATGAACCAGTCGGTGGCCACTGCGACCGAGGAACAAACGGCCGTGGTCGAATCGATCAATGTCGATATCAACGAGATCAACACGCTGAATCAGGAAGGGGTGGAGAATTTGCAGGCGACGTTGCGCGCGTGCTCGGATCTGGAGCAGCAGGCGGCACGTCTCAAGCAACTGGTTGGTAGCTTCCGTATATAAAGATCAAAAGATCGCAGCCTTCGGCAGCTCCTACAGAAT
>NZ_QETJ01000192.1:0-8211 GCF_003105095.1 Pseudomonas sp. NDM
CGCGATAGCGTCCGGTCAGTCAACTCATCTGTTACTGACATTCCGCTTTCGCGAGCAGGCTCACTCCTACAAGGGATCCGGGGCGTGACCAACTTTCTGGGTACACCTCGCAAAACTGTAGGAGCGCCTGCTCGCGATAGCGTCCGGTCAGTCAACTCATCTGCGACTGACACTCCGCTTTCGCGAGCAGGCTCGCTCCCACAAGGATCTGCTGTGTTACCACTTATCTGTTAACCCAATCAAACCTGTGGGAGCGAGCCTGCTCGCGAAGGCGTCCGGCAGGGCGCCACAATCAGCGGCTTAAAGCACGGGCAAGAAACGGCGCGGTCTTGCTCTTCTTGCTCGCGGCGACTTTCTGCGGTGTGCCGGCGGCGACGATCCTGCCGCCCTGATCACCGGCGCCGGGGCCGATGTCGATCACCCAGTCGCTCTGCGCGACCACACGCATTTCGTGCTCGACCACGATGACCGTGTGCCCCGCCGTTACCAGCGTGTCGAGTTGCTCCAGCAACCGATCGACATCCCTGGGGTGCAATCCCGTGGTCGGCTCATCCAGCACATACAGGGTCGCGCCACGCTGACTGCGCTGCAACTCGGTCGCCAGTTTGATCCGCTGCGCTTCACCACCGGACAGTTCCGTGGCCGGTTGCCCCAGGCGAAGATAACCCAGGCCGATATCGCGCAGCACCTCCAGCGAACGCCGGATCCCTGCCTGCTCGGCAAACACTGCCACCGCTTCATCGACGGTCAATTGCAGCACCTGGGCGATGCTCAAGCCCTGCCAGAGGATCGCCAGGGTCTGCGGGTTGTAGCGCGCGCCATGGCAGGTCGGGCACGGTGCATACACGCTGGGCATGAACAGCAATTCGACGCTGACGAAACCCTCACCCTCGCAGGTGGCGCAACGGCCCTTGGCGACGTTGAAGGAAAACTGCCCGGCGTCATAGCCTGCCGCTTGCGCCTCGGGCGTCGCGGCGAACAGTTTGCGCACGTTGTCGAACAACCCGGTGTAGGTCGCCAGATTGGAACGCGGTGTGCGTCCGATCGGTTTCTGATCAACCTGTACCAGCCGCTTGATCGACTCCAGGCCGGTGGTGATCTGGCCAGTGCTGGGGGTTGGCGTGTCGTCTTCCAGGCTCGGTTCTTCCGACTCGACCTCGGCTATCGGCCGGCCCAATTGCGCGCCGACCAGTTCCAGCAATGCCTGACTGACCAGACTGGATTTACCGGAGCCAGACACCCCAGTCACCGAGGTGAAACAGCCCAAGGGAAATTCAGCGCTGAGATTATTCAGGTTGTTGCGCGTGACACCCTCCAGCTTCAGCCACCCGCCCGGCTTGCGCGCGGTGCGCTCGGGGCGCTGATTTTCGGCGAACAGATAAGCCCGGGTCTGCGAATCCTCGACGGTCGACAATCCATCGGGCGGACCGCTGTACAACACCCGCCCACCCTTCTCACCCGCTGCCGGACCGACGTCGATCAGCCAGTCGGCACGGCGCATGGTTTCGACATCATGCTCGACCACGAACAATGTGTTGCCGTCAGCCTTCAGCCGTTGCAACGCCTCGAACAGCGCCTCGCCATCTGCCGGATGCAGGCCGGCCGATGGCTCGTCCAGCACATAAATCACCCCGAACAGCTGCGAACCCAACTGCGTCGCCAGGCGCAAACGCTGCAACTCGCCCGACGACAAGGTTGGCGTACTGCGTTCCAGCGCCAGATAACCCAGACCGAGATCGGTCAGGGTGCTGACGCGCTCCAGCAGATCTTCAGCAATGCGCTGCGCCGCAAGGCGTTTTTCCAGCGACAGATTCGGCGTGTGACGCACGTCCGGCGCGCTGGCGTGACCACTGGCGCCATGGGCAACCCGCTGTTTGCGGGCCTCGCGCGTCTGCGCATGGCTGAGGGTGTCGCCGCGCTCCTCGGCCTGTTCCAGATAACTGGTCGCTGCCACCGGCCGCAGCACTTCGGCCACTTGCAGCAACGGCATTTGCGACAGCTCGCCGATGTCGTAACCCGCAAAAGTCACTGACAACGCCTCGCGCTTGAGCCGCTTGCCCTCGCACAACGGGCACGGGCTGCCGCGCATGAACTGCGAAACGCGCTTCTTCATCAGCGCACTTTGCGAGTGGGTAAAGGTGTGCAGGATGTAGCGCCGAGCGCCGGTGAAGGTGCCCTGATAACTCGGTTCCATCTTGCGCTTGAGGGCGACGCGGGTTTCTTCCGGGGTCAGCCCGGCGTACACCGGCACAGTCGGCGTCTCTTCGGTGAAGAGAATCCAGTCGCGCTGCTTTTTCGGCAGTTTCTTCCAGGGAATGTCGACGTCGATGCCCATGGTCACGAGGATGTCGCGCAGGTTCTGGCCCTGCCAGGCCAACGGCCAGGACGCCACGGCGCGCTGGCGGACGGTCAGGTTCGGGTCCGGCACCATCAGCGCTTCGGTCACTTCGTAGACGCGGCCAAGCCCGTGACACTCCGGGCAGGCGCCCTGCGGCGTGTTCGGCGAAAAGTCTTCGGCATACAACATCGGCTGCCCCGGCGGGTAGCTGCCGGCGCGGGAATAAAGCATGCGGATCAGGCTCGACAATGTCGTCACGCTGCCCACCGAGGAACGCGCGCTCGGCGTGCCGCGCTGCTGTTGCAGAGCCACGGCGGGCGGCAGACCTTCGATGGAATCGACATCCGGCACGCCGACCTGATCAATCAACCGCCGCGCATACGGCGCCACCGACTCGAAATAACGCCGCTGGGCCTCGGCATACAGCGTGGAAAACGCCAGCGACGACTTGCCCGACCCCGAGACGCCGGTGAACACCACCAGCGCATCGCGGGGAATATCGACATCCACGTTCTTCAGATTGTGTTCGCGGGCGCCGCGCACGCGAACCATGCCGGCGGGTGCTTTGGAGTTGCGCTTGGAAATCATCGGCGTGCCTTGTGTTGAAAACCGGGGCAGCGCTCGGCGTCAGGTGCCGAGCACCTCGCAAATCATCTGCAGTAAAGCTTGCGGGCTGTAAGGTTTGCCGAGCAGATGCGTATCGGGACTGAGCTGGTGGTCGCGGGAAATGATGTCGCGGGTGTGGCCGGAGGTGAACAGCACCGGCACGGGTGGCATCTGCACCTTGGCCCATGCCGCAAGATCGGAACTCTTGATCAGGCCGGGCATGACCACATCGGTGAAGATCAGATCAATTTCGATGCCTTCCAGCAACATCTGCATGGCGACGTCGCCATTGCCGGCCGTCATCACCCGATAGCCTTCCTCCCGCAGCAACTCCACCGCCGAAGCGCGTACCGCGTCGTTGTCTTCCACCACCAGAATCGTCTCGTGACCACCGCCCTTGCGTTCGCCGACGCTGGCTGTCTCTTCGCGAACCGGACGCAGACTGCGGGGGAAATACAGCTGCACTCGCGTACCTTCGCCGAGCTGGCTGTCGATCTCGACGTGGCCGCCGCTCTGTTTGACGAAGCCGAACACCATGCTCAAGCCCAGCCCGGTGCCCTGTCCGTCGGCCTTGGTGGTGAAGAACGGTTCGAAGACCTGCTCGAGCATCTGTGGGGCAATACCCACACCAGTGTCGCTGACCGCCACGCGCACATACTCGCCAGCCGAAATGCCTTTGCCGGCACAGAACTCGTTGTCCAGACGCACATTGGCAGCGCTGAGGCCGATAACCCCCTCGCCCTTCATCGCGTCGCGGGCGTTGATCGCCAGATTGAGAATGGCGTTTTCCAACTGGTTGCGGTCGACGTTGATGTGCCACGGCTGCGGCGGCAGCTGCACGTCGATCTGAATGGTTTCGCCCAACGCGCGTTGCAGCAATTCGCCGACGCCTTCGAAAATCTGTTGTGGATTGCACACGGCGGGCGAAAGCGGTTGGCGTCGGGCAAACGCCAGCAGTTGCGAAGACAATTTGGCACCGCGTTCGACCGCTGCCAGCGAAGCCCCGACCCGGCGCTGTACGTTGGCATTGTTCGGCTCATGCCGCGCGAGCAAATGCAGATTGCCGGCGATGACCTGCAGCAGGTTGTTGAAGTCGTGGGCGACACCACCGGTGAGGCCGCCGATGGCTTCGAGTTTCTGCGACTGCCGCAGTTGTTCTTCCGCGGCCAGTCGCGCATCGACTTCGGCGGCCACGCGCTGTTCGAGGTTGCGGGTGAATTTGAGCAGGGATTCTTCGGCGTTCTTGCGCTCATGAATATCGATCAGCACGCCGGGGAAACGAAACGGCCTGCCCTGCTCATCGAACTCACAGGCGCCGCTGGCCAACACCCACAGGTACTGGCCATCGGCGCGCTGCACACGGTATTCGGCGTTGTACGGCTCGCCAGTGCGTACGCAATGGGCAACGCGGTCCTGCACCCAGGGATGGTCGTCAGGATGGATGCGCGATTCGGCGATGTCTTGTTGCAGATCGCTAAGGTCCTGGTCAGCGGGATAGGAGAAGGTGCGGGCGAAACGTTCATCGGCGGACAAGCGATTGTTCTTGATGTCCCAGACAAACGAGCCCAGCAGTGCGCCGGCATTCAAGGCCAGGCGCACGCGCTCATTGTCGGCCCGGTAGGCATCTTCCGCTGCCTGGCGCAGGCGCTCGGAATGCACCAGTTCGGTGGTCTCGACCACCATCGCCATGACGCCGCCAGGCACGCCTTCGTCGTTGGCGACCGGGCTGTAATACAAATCCATCCAGACGTCTTCGGGAACGCCGTCGCGCAGCAATACCAGTTCTTTGTTGCGATAGGACAAGGTGCCGCCGGCCAGGCAGGTGTCGACGACGTGACGATTGAATTCGGCAACCTCCGGCCAGCCCAGTTCGACTGGCACGCCGAGCAGGTAGGGATGGCGGCCGCCGGCGAATTCGGAATAGGCGTCGTTATAGATCATGTAGCCGGCGTGGCCCCAGAGCATCACCATCGGCAGCGGCGAGGCCAGCATCAGTTGCACGGTGTTGCACAGGCTGGCCGGCCAGTCGGCGAGCGGACCCAGTTCGGTATGGCTCCAGTCGAACGCACGTATGCGTCCGGCCATTTCGCCTTTCCAGCCCTCACAGCCGTGGCTTTCGGATAAAAACTGCATCGCCTGACTCAGTGTCCTTTTTTGCGGTTTTCCGATCTATCGCAACGCTTCAACGACGCGACGCCCGTGTGTTTCGAGGCTTTGAAAGCGCATTGGTTTCATTGGAGGTATAGCCGATTTGCGACGCCGAGCCATTCAGACGCCAATCAAGTGTTTGAGTGGGTGATAGCCGGTTTTCATTTTCGCCGCAACGTCGAGAATCGCCTTCTCGATTCCGTTGAGGTGGGTGCAGGTCAGCTCGATCGCAGCGCTCTGATTGCCGGCCTCGATGTACTCGAGCAAACGCAGATGTTCATCGTCGCGGCATGCCTGATGGCTGTCGTCGTCGAGCGCGGCGGCGTACAGCGAGGCGCGCGAGATCAGCTTCTGGAACCAGTCGAGCAACACCGGGTTGTTCAGACTGCGCGCCAGTTTGATGTGGAACTCGCCCAGCAGGTGAATCAGCCGTTCGTGGTCGCCGGCGGCGTGCGCGGCATCTTCCAGCAACAGGTGCGCACGCAGATCCTGCATCGCCACGGCGTCCTTGCGCCGGCACAGTTCAGTGACGATGCCGATTTCGATCAGCCGCCGGGTTTCGAACAGCGAACGGATCTCCTCGTCACTGGGCAACGACACCGACGCGCCTTTGTTGGGCTCGGTGGTGACCAGGCCATCGGCTTCCAGTTGTTTGAGCGCAGCGCGCACCGAGGTGCGACTGACATTGAACAGTTCGGCCAGTGAGGCCTCGCCCAGCTTCATGCCGGGGCGCAACGAACGCTTGCTGATCGCCGCGTAAACCCCTTGGTAGACGCGGTCGACCGTGGTTTCCAGTTTCTTTTCGGTCATTCGAACACTCCTTTGGCATCGGACAGCCAGCCCTTGGCGATGGCTGGCCATGGAAAAAGAGCGGCAGACGCAGATTAATCCGCGCATGGCTAAATTGCATTCATATATTGCACAGCGGCGGATGAGGGTGCTGAACATCGGCCAATCGCGGGAGTTCGCTTTTGGCGAGGTGATGGATTATCTGCCGACCACTCGTTGCGAGCGTGGGCAGTAGCGAACGGATTTGGCTTTGCGCCAAATAAACCGACAGACAACCCATTCCCTTGTGGGAGCGAGCTTGCTCGCGAAAGCTTTCTGTCAGTCAACATCACCGTTGAATGACCCACCGCTTTCGCGAGCAGGCTCGCTCCCACAAGGATTTATGGAGTTATCTCAGTCGGTGCCGTACTTCGGCGAACGCGGTCCATACAGCAGACCCGCCGGGTGTCCGGCCGACAGCAGACGATTGCTCGCCACACCGGCAATCGGGTAACCGGCATCGGTGGAGCTGTTGATGATCTGCTTCACCGCAGCAGTGATGAGCATGCCGATCAACCCACCGCCACCGTTGTTGCCACCCTCTTCACTCGATGCCCGCGCCGCTCCGGTCCAGAGCGTGGTACCACTTTTCAGGTCGACCAGTTTCGCCGTCGCCGTTACTGCGGTTTCGCTGCTGATCACCATGTAACGCGTACCGTACTCGGTCACGGTGATGTACAGCGCCGCGTCCGCGCCGAAGATTTCCTTGAGCTTGGCAGGCGGCGCCTGGTGAATGTCATCCGGGGTGGTCAAGCCGTTCTGGCGGAACGTTTCGTCGACCAGCGTGATCGGCAATACGTAGTACCCGGCTTCGGCGAGTGGAAAAGTCACCTGCGACAACAGGCTGTACGACGCCTTCACATCCGGCGAAGTGTTCAGCGGTGGCAGCACCAGGATGGTCTTGGGCCGCGCCTGTTTGTAGGCCGCGTAATCCACGGTCTTGGGCGCGACACAGCCGCCCAGCACGGTCAGGGCCAGTACGCCGGCGAACAATTTCAAGGTACGCGAGATCATTGCACGGCTCCGGCCTTGGCGTTTTTAAGCAGAAAATCCATATAGGTGCCGGACTCGGGAAACAGCGTTTTCTCGGTGTTGAACTGCTGCACCATCTGGTCGTCCTTGCCCATGCTCAGATAGAGCAGACCAAGGTGCGCGTGGTAACCCGGCGGCACAGCCTTGCCGGTGGAACGAATCTTCTGCAGATCACGTTCGAGTGCTTCGGCCTGGGCTTCCTTAGGCTCTTCGCCTTTGAAATATTCGTAGACCTGAGGCTCGTAGCCCTCCCATTGATAGAGGGTTTTCGGGGCCGCACAACCGGCCAGCACAGTGCTGGCAGCCAGGGTCAGCGCCATCAGCGAGCGCGAAAAAAACGGGTTCATGGGTAGTGCTCCTTGCAATGGGCGATGATCAGTTGCCCGGTTTCCAGGCGCCAGCATTCATGCCATCGACCAGACGATTGATCGCCTCGCGCATGGCCAGATCGAGGACTTTGCCGTTGAGTGTCGAGTCGTAGGCAGCGGTGCCGCCGAAACCGATGATTTCGCGATTGGACAAGGCGTACTCACCGGCGCCCTGGGTCGAATAGACCACTTCCGAGGTGCTGATGTTGACGATGTTGAGGTTGACCTTCGCGTAGGCGACCTGGGTCTTGCCACGGCCGAGAATGCCGAACAACTGATGATCACCGGTCTCTTTGCGGCCAAACTCGGTGACATCACCGGTTACCACGTAATCGGCGCCTTTGAGACGCTGGGCCTGACCCTTGATGGTTGCTTCCTGCTGGATTTCGCCCATGTTGTCGCGATCCAGCACAGAGAAGCGGTTGGTCTGCTGCAAGTGGGTGATCAGAATGGTCTTGGCTTGACCGCCGAGACGATCGACACCATCGGAGAAGATCCCGCGCATATAGCTGGAGCGGTTGTCGAACTTGCCCACGGCCATTGGCACGCGAACCCCGGTCCAGACTTGGGATGCGCTTTCAACCTTCGCCACCGGCAGCGCGCGGGAGCTTTCGGTGGCGCAGCCGGCCAATGTCGTGGCGAGGGTGCCCAGCACCGCGATGGCGACGCTTGAAACCAGCATCCGGGAGATCATTCTCATTGAGTATTCCTTTGAAAAACGCAGATGTCCCGGCACGACAATGCGCTCGGGAGCTGAAAAGGGGCGGGATTATGGCAAAGTGCCATCATTGAGAACAGGTTTTTTTTGGCGCCAATGAAATGGCTGGACCGGCCGTTTGCAGTTCCACTGTGGAGCGAGCCTGCTCGCGAAAGCGGCGTATCAGGCTAATT
>NZ_QETJ01000193.1:0-8182 GCF_003105095.1 Pseudomonas sp. NDM
GTCACAACGGATATCGGACTCCGGTAGCAATGGAAGCCTTGGCAGCATGAGAAATGACCTAAACCCTATAACCGTGTCCAGTATCGTTTGACCAGAACACGCCAACGTGCCAACGCCTTCGGTAATTTGGGAGGACTGGAGCAGTACCGTCTCACTGCAGAGCTTTTCGAGGCGTCACTGGAAAATGACCTTTGCGCAGCGCGTTCCGGAGATCCGGAATCCAGTTTGAGTGCAGCAAGTTTGAGCCTTTCGGGCATGGCGCCGCAGTTGCCAACGGATAAATTGGAGGCGTTGATCAAAGCTGCAGCGGCTACTTCGCCCGAAGGCGCACTGATGCTCTCGCTCTATTACTGCGACGGCAACACATTGGCTGGAACAGATTCATGCCAACATCCAGCGTTGGCTGAAGAATCAATGATCCGGGCTGCGACCATGGGCAGCGTCCACGCGTTGGGTGCTTTAGGCTCCGCTTTCGAGCGGGGGGAACTGGTGACCAAGGATTTGTCCCGTGCTTTGGCCTGTTATGAAATGGGCGCGGCAAAGGGAAGTAAAGGATCGATCAATCGTTTGGATGAGTTAAAGAAAAGCTCCACCACACCAATCAAACCCAGCTACTGCTACTGACAACCCCCGAAACCCTACGCATTCCTTTAAACTCCCCACCCCCAAGGAACGCGCTTAGGACACGGAATGCCAGCCCCTTCTTCCTCGCTTCGCCCAGCGTTGGTGCTTTGGCTATATGCCGCTGCGATCACGCATATCCTCGCCGGTCTCACCCTGACCTGGGCCGGTGACTCCGGCTTGCTCGATGGCTACCTGCAAGTCCTCGAACTGTCGTTCTGGGGTGCCGATGCGGTTCCCACCGCCGGCCACGAACAACAAGTCTGGTGGCTCGCGCTGTTTGGCGCGACGCTGCAGAGTTATTCGCTGTACATGCTCGCATTGGTGCATCTGGGCAATCGCCTCAAAGTGCCGGCAGTCTGGGGATGGTTGATCGCCGGCATCCTGTTATGGGCGCCGCAGGACATGTGGCTCTCGGCGCAACAACAGGTCTGGTCGCACGTGTGGCTTGATGGTTTTGCGCTGTTGGTGTTGTTGCCGCCGCTGTTTTGGCTGTACAGACATGACCGTCTAGGGAGGGAGTAACGGCGTGAAAGTATTTTCGTTTCTTCTCGGTTGCCTGATCTCTGCTGCTTCCTCCGCATTATTTGCTGGGCAAGCGTGCAACCCAGACAGTTTTTCCAACCCGGACTTGATCACCTGCGGCCAGCAAACCTTCAACAAAGTCGATGGCGTCTTGAACGAGCAATACAAAAAAGCAATGTCGACTCTGGCTCCTGCAGAGCAAAACCATCTCAGAGATGTGCAAAAGAACTGGGTGCGCTTCAAAGAGTCGTTTTGCGAAGAGCTTTATGAAGCCGCGTTGCCGGGCGCTGAAGCACCAATCGAAAAGCTTGGGTGTCTGGTGCAGACGACCAATGCTCGGCTGGGAGAGTTGATTGCGCTACAGACGGGCTTACCGCTGGATGGTTTTTACAAAGCGGCGTCTGCGATTGCGGGGAGGGATCGCGAGAGAAATTTAGCCGCCGCAATCGAGCGGTTGGGAGGGGATGAGCTCGATGATCCGCTTTGGAATAAGTACGCAGATGGGCACTGTGAGATGGCTGGCCGTCTGTTGCGAGAAGACGTCGCTTATTGCGCGGTGAGGATGCGCTTTCAATTACCCATGAATCGCTAAAGGCACACCGTCTCACGGTGGAGCGGAGCAGGGGGCAAGTACACGAAGTCCCAAAAGGTCATTCCCCTTGTCTATCGAGGTGCTGAAGACGAAGTCATGGCAAAGGGCGGCCCTCTCAGTTCACGACAACGTGGGTGGAGGTTCCCGAAGGCTTGCTGACAGGCGAATATGAAATGGTCAGCCAAGGTGCTCGAATCTACGGGATGACCTATACGAGCTACAAATCCAGGAAGAAGTATTCATTTGATCAGGACATCACCATGGGTGTCTCGCCAGAGACGGGCTGGCGGTGGTGAGCCAGGGATCATCGAGAAAGGGGGCTTAACCTCCCCTTTTTTCATCCGCTAATCTCGCTAAGGCTTCGCCGCCACGCTTCGCACTTCAATATGGTCGAGCGTCCCTTCCACCATCAATCTCACCCCGTCCGCCATCCTACTCAATGCCAGTGCAACCGAGCGGCGTGAGCCGTCTATGTCGTCCGCAAGATCCGCAGCGATGATGCTGATGGACAGCAGATCTTCCGAGGCGTTGGCCAGGAGGGCTTCGGCATCGATGTCCGGGTTCAGGCTGAACAGGCCTTCACGGCGTGAGGCCTGAGAGAGGTCAGATTTGCCGAAGTGGTGATCGAGGGCGCGTTCGGCGGCTTCATGTAGTTTTCTTGAATCGAAGGATTCGTAGGGGGAGGTGTCCTCGGTGCTGGTAGTTGAATTGGTCATCGGTGTAAATCCCTTGGAGTAAGAAGAAATTGCTCCCGAATTCGGACTTGCACATCCGGTCACCGAATACCCGATGACGCAGGAAGCCTATCGCTGGTCTTCAAGCTCGCCTAGTTCACGGACAGCCCCGCACTTTGCAGGAAATTTCCCCATACATCGCAGTCCGGAAGATCAAAAGATCGCAGGCTTCGCCAACTCCTACAGGGATGTGTTTCAACAGGTGTAGGACGTTGCTTGCGGAATCGTGACTTGGCAGTCATCGTGCAGGAATTGGTCTGCATCCTCTTCCAACAGCGTCAGATACTGGCGTTATCGTCCGAATCCCTTACACTGCCCCGGCCGTTCATTTTCCTTTTGAGGCTGTGCGCATGAAATTTCGTTTTCTCCTGTGGATGATGGGTTTGTTGATGGGCAAGGCCAGCCGGACAAATCCCGCGTTCCAGCAGCAGTTGGGTGACAAGGATCTGGTGTTTCAGCTACAGACGCTGGATGGGAAAGTGGCGCGGCATTTCGTGGTCAAGGATCAGCGCATCACCAGCAAGTCTGGCGTGGTGGCTGAGCCGGCGTTTGCGATTGCGTTTAAAGATGCCGGTTATGGCTTTGCCACGATGCAGGCGAAGAACAAGCAGTTGGCGTTTATGCAGGGGATTCAGGACAAGTCGATCCAGCTTAAGGGCAACCCTGCGCTGGTGATGTGGTTTCAGGGGTTGATGAAGTATTTGAAGCCGAGGAAGGCTAAGCCTAAGGCTTGAGCCGAGTCTTGATGAGAAGAGCTTTTGTGGCGAGGGAGCTTGCTCCCGCTGGGCTGCGGAGCGGCCCCAAATCCTGAAAGCCGAGTTTTGCCTGACACACCCTGCCGGCTGGTTTTGCGACTGCTGCGCAGTCGAGCGGGAGCAAGCTCCCTCGCCACAGGGGTTTCGCTGAGTTCGTTGGATTGGGGTGGATTCTTCGCGAGCAGGCTCGCTCCCACAGGGATTTTGGTGATCCTTGGGGGAGCGGGCCTGTTTCGTTTTAGGCCTGGCTGAACTGCGAGGCCAGTTCGCGCAGCAGGACTTCGGCTTCGAGGACTTTGCTGACGACGTCATTGGCCTTGTCGCGAGTCAAACCCACACGCTCAAGCAACGCATCCGGAATATCTTCATCCGGGCCAGAGCCAATTCCGCGACTGCGCAGCAGGCGCACGGCCAGGCAGACGAGGTTCGGGTATTCGGCGTATGCGCCGTCGTAGCTTGGGTCGTGCTGGAAGCGCAGGGCGGTGGCCAGTTCGTCCGGCATGTCCCAGTAGCGCATCAGCCACGAGCCGATCTGTTCGCGGCTGATACCGAGCAGATGTTGCTCGATGTAGCTGTGGCACAGGTGCGGGTTGACCTCCAGGTGGCGGCAGATCAGCGAGAAGTGCGGTGGGAACACGTGGGCCAGCAGCAGGTAACCGAAGTTGTGCAGCAGGCCGGCAAGATAAGTCAGGCCGGCTTCCGGGCGCTGGGCGCGCGGCATGGCGCGGGTCAGGCCTTCGATGACGGCGGCGGTGTAGATCGACTGCTGCCAGTACGGTGTGGTGTGTTGCGGGTGGTCTTTCGGCAGGCTCAGGGTCTTGCCGAGGGCCAGGCCCAGCGCCAGGTTGATCACCAGATCGAAGCCCAGCACGCGGACGATCGCGTCTTCCACCGAACGAATCTTGCCCGGCGAGGCGTAGTACGGCGATGCCGCCCAGCTCACCACTTGCGCGGCCAGCGCCGGGTCGGTTTCAACGACGCCGGTGATGTCGTCGATGGTGGCATTCGGATCAACGCGCAGCTTGATGATTTTTTGCGCGGTTTCGGCTAGCGGCGGAATCTCGATGGTCGCTTCCAGACGCTGCTGAATTCGGCGTGCGGTGAACGCCTGCACGGCTTGGGTGATCTCCTCGCGGTCATCGTCCGGGCGGTCGAGGTTGGGGCGGATGCTGCTCAGGGCTTCGCCGAAGTTGGCGGCGCTGGCTTTGGTCAGCATGCTCTTGAAGGCTTCGCTGGTGATTTCCAGCAGCAGGCCCGGCTCGCCGGAGTTGATCAGCAGCTTCGGCTCGCGCAGCAGGCTTTCCTCGTAGAGGCACGGCGAACTGGTGAGCGCCGGCAGGCCCGGCAGCAGACTCAGGTTGTGTTTGCCGAGCATCTTTTCCAGACGCTCGGTGGACACGGCGGTGAGGCGGCGACCAGTGAGTTCGGCGAGGCGATTGAGGTCGAGCAACTGGCTCTGTGGAAACAGCACCATCAGCGCGCCCACGGCGTCATCCAGCAACACGGCCTGGACCTTGCGCGAAGCATTGAGGCCGTGGTGATCGAGCACTTCTTCGTAGGCGATCCCCAGCTTGCCAAGCAGCAGCCGAATTACAGACGGCGCGTGCGGGAGTTCGGGGGCGAGAGCTGCGTCAGTCATGGTCTGTATCCGTTTTTGAAACAATGGCAGGAGTATAACCAGCTCTGTAGGAACGATCCTTCACAAACTGCGACGGTGCTCACACTTGGCCGTATTGCTGCCCATGCCGCAGCCAGCGGTCGAGCAACGGGCTGACGTGGGTCGGCCAGCGCTCCAGCAAGGCCTGGGCGGCATCGCGCACGGCGGGCAACAAATCGGCGTCGCGCATCAGGTCGGCGACCTTGAATTGCAGCAGGCCGGTCTGGCGGGTGCCGAGCATTTCGCCGGGGCCGCGCAGTTCGAGGTCCTTTTCGGCGATGACGAAACCGTCGTTGGTCTCGCGCATGATGCCCAGGCGCTGGCGGCCGATCTGCGACAGTGGCGGATGGTAGAGCAGCACGCAATGGCTGGCGGCACTGCCCCGGCCGACGCGACCACGCAACTGGTGCAGCTGCGCGAGGCCGAGGCGCTCGGGGTTTTCGATGATCATCAGGCTGGCGTTGGGCACGTCGACGCCGACTTCGATCACCGTGGTCGCGACCAGCAGTTGCAGGTTGCCGGCCTTGAACTCAGCCATCACCGCAGCCTTTTCGACCGGCTTCATGCGGCCGTGAATCAGCCCGACTTTCAATTCGCCAAGCGCAGCGGTGAGGTCTTCGAAGGTGGTTTCGGCGGCCTGGCAGGTCAGCTCTTCGGACTCTTCGATCAGCGTGCATACCCAATAGGCCTGACGCCCCTCGGCACAGGCGCTGCGCACTCGTTCGATGACTTCGACGCGGCGGGTGTCAGTGACCAGCACGGTGTTGACCGGGGTGCGGCCGGGCGGCAGTTCGTCGAGGATCGAGGTGTCGAGGTCGGCGTAGGCGCTCATTGCCAGGGTGCGAGGAATCGGTGTGGCGGTCATGATCAACTGATGCGGACACATGCGCCCACCGACGCCTTTCTGCCGCAGCGCCAAACGCTGCTGCACGCCGAAGCGGTGCTGTTCGTCGATGATCACCAGCGCGAGGTTCTTGAACTGCACTTCGTCCTGGAACAGCGCGTGGGTGCCGACCACCATTGGCGTGCCGCTGGCGATCTGTTCCAGCGCGGCGACGCGGTTCTTGCCTTTGAGCTTGCCGGCCAGCCACGCGACTTCAATGCCCAGCGGTTCGAGCCAGCGCTTGAAGGTGATGAAGTGCTGTTCGGCGAGGATCTCGGTCGGCGCCATCAGCGCGACTTGGTAACCGGCCTCCAGCGCCTGTAATGCAGCGAGAGCCGCGACCACAGTTTTACCCGCGCCGACGTCGCCCTGAATCAGCCGCAGCATCGGTTCGTGCTGGCTGAGGTCGTAGGCGATTTCGTTGCCGACTCGCTGTTGCGCACCGGTCGGGTTGAAGCCGAGGTTTTTCAGGTATTTCGGTGGCAGTTTCGTGGCTTTCGGCATTGCCGGCGCGCGCAGTGAACGCATGCTTTCGCGCAGACGCTGCTGCGACAGTTGATGCGTCAGTAATTCTTCAAAGGCCAGGCGATGCTGGGCCCAGTGATGACCGAGGGCGAGTTCATCGACGTCGGCATCGGCGGGCGGGTTGTGCAGGTAGCGGATCGCATCGGCCAGCGGCGCCAGTTGATAGTCGCGGGCGAGCTCGGTCGGCAGCCAGTCGGGCAGGGTGCTTGGCTTGAGCAGCGTCAGGGTCTGCATGCACAACTGGCGCAGGCGCTGCTGGGTCAGGCCTTCGGTGAGCGGGTAGACCGGGGTCAGGGTTTCATCCACTGGCGGCGGTTCGTCGCCGGTGATCGCGCGGTATTCCGGGTGATAGATTTCCAGGCCCGAGGCGCCGGGCCGGGCTTCGCCGTAGCAGCGAACCCGCGTGCCACGCTTGAGGCCTTCTTTCTGCGCGTTGCTGAAATGGTAGAAGCGCAGACTCAGGCCGCCGGTGCCGTCCTGCAAGCGCACGACCAGACTGCGGCGGCGGCCCATGACCACATCGGCGCCGCTGACGGTGCCTTCAACCACAGCGTCCTGACCCGGCCGCAAAGCGCCGATCGGCACCACGCGGGTGCGATCCTGATAGCGCAGCGGCAGGTGGAACAGCACGTCCTGCAGATTCTCGAGGCCGACCTTGGCCAGTTTCTCGGCCATGGCCTCGCCGACACCCTTGAGTGCCGTCACCGACACTTGCGACAGCTCCGTCATGACGCTCGCTTAACCGGCCGTAACCGGCGCGGCAGGCTTGGCCACCGAGCACAGGCGAATGGAGTCGGCGAGGATCTCGATGGCTTTCGGCCGTGGGAAGCTCGCGCGCCAGGCAATCGCCACGGTGCGGAACGGCACCGGCGCGGTCAGCGGACGCACTTCGATCACGCCGGGGGCGTAGTGATGGCTGTCCACCGCCGACAGCGGCAGGATCGAGATGCCCAGGCCGGACGCGACCATGTGGCGAATGGTTTCCAGGGAGCTTGATTCGACCGTGGTGTGCTTGGCGCCGTCGTTGCCCTTGGTCAGGGTCGGGCAGGCTTCGAGCACCTGATCGCGGAAGCAGTGACCCTCGCCGAGCAGCAGCAGGCTCTTGTCGTTGAGCAGGCCGGCGTCGATGGATTCTTTCTTGGTCCACGGGTGCTGGGCCGGCATGAGCACATAGAACGGCTCGTCGTACAGCGGCAGGGTCAGCACATCGGCTTCGTTGAACGGCAGGGCGATGATGATCGCGTCGAGTTCGCCGTTGCGCAGTTTGTCGCGCAGCACGTGGGTGAAGTTTTCTTCGATGTACAACGGCATCTGCGGGGCGACCCGGTGCAGTTGTGGAATCAGATGCGGGAACAGGTACGGGCCGACAGTGTAGATCGCGCCGACTTTCAGCGGTGCGGTCAGCTGATTCTTGCCGGCCTGGGCCAGTTCGCGGATGCCCTGGGCCTGCTCCAGCACTTTCTGCGCCTGGGCGACGATGCCTTCGCCGACCGGGGTCAGGCGCACGGCGCTTTTGCTGCGCTCGAAAATCAGCACACCGAGTTCGTCTTCAAGTTTTTTCACGCCCACCGACAGCGTCGGCTGACTGACGTGGCAACGCTCGGCGGCATGGCCGAAGTGTTGCTCTTGGGCGAGGGTAACGATGTAGCGTAATTCTGTGAGGGTCATAGCAAGCGTCCATGAAGATGCGCGCCAAGCATACCGGCTGCAATCGATAGACGCACGTTATCAGACTGCGGGCTGAGTGCGACACTGGTCGAGGTCGGTTTGCCGCTGGCAGATATGCAAAAGGCACCTTTCGGTGCCTTTTTGGCTGGATCATCCGGCTAGCAGAGAACCCTTGTAGGAGTGAGCCTGCTCGCGATAGCGGTGTGTCAGTCAGAAAATCAT
>NZ_QETJ01000194.1:0-8089 GCF_003105095.1 Pseudomonas sp. NDM
GCTCGCGATAGCGGTGCGTCAGTTAGATAGGCGTGTCTGAATAACCGCTATCGCGAGCAGGCTCACTCCTACAGGGCTATGCGCTGAATTCGGGATGTAAAAAAGGGCCTGCTCCAAATCGGAAGCAGGCCCTTTAGTCAAATAATCTACAACTCAATAAAACCGATCAATCACCCGAACTTCATTGTTGTTCTGCATCGAGTCCCACGCCTGTTTCAGCGTCTGCAGTACATTGCCAATGAAGTCCTTGTCGGCCGCAGCCTTCTTGCCGACATAACCATGGCCGCGGCGGTACATCTTCAGGCGGGCCAGCAGGTTCTGGTGGTTGCGGTCGAATTCTTCTTCGCCAGCGTGGGGCGACAGGCAGTCGATGTGCACCTGGCCCGATTTGCTGATCCAGAGAATATGGCTGTCGTGGCTGTCTTTCTGCGCCGCGAACATACGAGCCAGTTCTTCGATGGTGGGTTGATTGTTCAGATTCATTGTTATGCCCCTTGACCAGTCTGGTGATCTTTCAAAGTTGATTCGCTAATACAGGTAGCCCATCGGTTAGTTGATCCCTGGCACCGAAACCAGGACGTCAGCGCTCGCCCGTGTGGAGTACGGGGTCGTGCATCTGTTGCATGTAGTCGTGTTGAATAACTGCTACGCAATAGCGTCACAACGAGGAGAAGCAGCGAAAACCGGGAGGCTCCTTGACGACATATCCAGTGTCGGCCACAAGCGTCTTGAGAATTTTCGCCAGCGCTTCTCGTCCTTGTACTGGACGTTCAGGCCAGGTCAGCTTCTTCAATCTGCCTTGTGGGCAGCGTGTATCCGGAAAAAACAACTCGGCGGTCAGACGAGTTTGCTCAAGCGTGTAACCAGCGCTCCCGATCGGGGAACGTCTTCATCATGCAAAAGCAAAACGATGCCGTCAACGGTTTTGTAGTGATTATTTTCAAGCACTACATATTGTTGGACAAAGCCATTTTGGAATGAGAAAACAACCGTTCAAGCAACGTAGAGACAGGACCGGCGATGGATTCAGCGGGTCGCGGGCCGCGCCGTGCGTTTACGCGTGCCAGTGGTTTTGCTGGCAGTGGATTTGCGTTTTTTCTTCCACGGCGCTGCGGCTTTGCCGGCGGGAGGCGGGCCGCTGATGGTCAGACTGAGGGCAGAGCAGCGGGTGACTTGCTTGCTCATCCACGCAGCCTGTTTGGTGACGAATTCTTCCAGACTCATCTCGCCGCTTTGCACCATATCGAGCGCCTGCTCCCAGATCGCTGTGGTGCCAGGATCGGCGATTGCGCGTGGCACCGCGTCGATCAGGCTGAACGCGGCAGGTGTCGCCGCCAGTGCCTTGCCGTTCTTCACCAGATACCCGCGATCAAGCAAGCCTTGGATGATCGACGCGCGGGTGGCTTCGGTGCCGATGCCGGTGGTGTCCTTGAGTTTTTGTTTGAGCAGCGGATCCTCGACCAGTTTGGCAACGTTCTTCATGGCCTTGATCAGATCGCCTTCGGTGTAGGGTTTGGGTGGTTGCGTCCACAGATCCTTGAGATTTACCCGCGACACCGCGCATTCGACGCCCTGGCTCAGGGCCGGCAAGGTTTGCGGCGCGGGCGCTTCGCGGCCTTTCGCTGGCGCCAATGCCTCGGGCAGTGCGCGCTTCCAGCCCGGTTCGATGATCTGCTTGCCCACTGCGCGTAACGCCTGCCCGTTGCAATCGAAATCGGCCTGGGTGCGATCGTATTCGTGATTGGGCAGGAACTGCGCCAGGTAGCGCGCGCGAATCAGCGTGTACACCGCGCGATGTTTGCCGGTCAGACGTTCGAGGTTCTTCGCGGCGATGGTGGGGATGATGCCGTGGTGAGCGCTGACTTTGGCATCATTCCACGCCCGCGAGCGCCGCTGTGGTTCGAGAAAACCCTGCAAGGCTTCAAGGCTCGGATCGGCTTGACGCAACGCTGCGAGAATTGCCGGTGCCTCGCTGTGCTGGCTCAGGGGGAGGAAGCCGCAATCACTGCGCGGGTAGGTGATGACTTTGTAGGTTTCATAGAGCGCTTGGGCAATATCGAGGGTTTCCTGGGCGCCGAGGCCGAGCTTCTTCGAGCAGACTTCCTGCAAGGTGCCGAGGTCGAAGGGCAGGGGCGCCACTTCGCGCATGCGCTCGGTTTTCAGCTTGATGACTTGGGCGCTGGCGGCACTGTTGATCGCCGCTGCTGCCTGTTGCGCCAACGCCTGATTCAGGCAGCGATCCTGATCATCACAAACGTCCGATGGCGCGCGCCATTGCGCGGTAAACGCTGTGCCGTCGTGCAGCAGTTCCACGTCGATCGCCCAGAACGGCACCGGCACGAAGTCGGCGATGCTGCGGTCGCGGTCGACTACCAGTCGCAGGGTCGGCGTCTGTACTCGACCTACCGGCAACACGCCCTGATAACCGGATTGACGCCCGAGCAGGGTGAACAGTCGACTCATGTTCATGCCGATCAGCCAGTCCGCCCGCGAACGTCCCAGCGCCGAGTGATACAGGCTGAACGTTTCGGCTCCCGGCTTCAGCGCTGCCAGCGCCTTGCGAATCGACGCCTCGTCGAGTGCCGACAGCCACAAGCGGCGGATCGGCCCGCGATAGCGGCAGTGTTCGACCAGTTCCCGGGCGATCATCTCGCCCTCACGGTCGGCGTCGGTGGCAATGATCAGTTCGCTGGCCTCGCCGAGCAGGCGCTTCACCGCTTTGTACTGGCTGGCAGTGCGCGGCTTGACGGTCATTTTCCACTTGTCCGGAATGATCGGCAGATCTGCCAGCACCCAGCGTTTGTAGCGCGCGTCGTAGGCGTCCGGCGGCGCGGTTTCGAGCAAGTGGCCGATGCACCAGGTCACTGTGACGTCTGTCCCCAGCCAGCAGCCGTCGCCACGACGCCTGGCGCCGAGCACGGCCGCAATGTCTTTGGCCTGGGAAGGTTTTTCACAGAGGTACAGCCGCATATCTGCCATCGCTGGTTGGTGTGTGGAGTGGGCACAGGATGGCCGGAGTTTGCGGCCGCGGCAACTTTTATCTGTATGGATATACAGATAAAGCGTTGCTGAAGGTTTGTACCGTTCGGCTGCACGGCCAGCCGGGCCCGGGCCCATCAGCTATACCTGAACCGGTCTCTTCGCTGTGTTCAGGAGAACCTCATGAAAAGCCCCAGTCCCGTAATCAGCCTCGAACAACTGCCGGGCTGCCTGCTGGTGAAATTCCACGGCATCCAGGTCGCTGCGTCCTCCCACGCGCTGATCCTCCAGGAGGCCAACTACCCGCCGGTCTACTACATTCCCCGCGAAGACATCGACGAGAAATATTTCGCCCGCACCGACCACACCAGCTATTGCCCATACAAGGGCGACGCCAATTACTTCAGCCTTCAGGTGCCCGGACATGAGGGCGCGAACGCGGTATGGACGTACGAAAATCCAAAGGTCTCCGTCGCACCGATCCGCGACTACGTGGCGTTTTATCCGGACCAGGTGAAATTCGAAGTGATCAAAGGAGATGTCTGAATATAACTGTGGCGAGGCAGCAAGCTCACTCGCCACAGAAACAGCGTTGTCCAGGGTTCAGTTCTTGTCGAGATCGATATTCTTCGTCTCACGCAAGCAGATCATTCCCACCACCAGACTCACTCCGGTGATCAGCACCGGATACCACAGCCCATAGAAAATGTCCCCGGTATACACCACCAGCGCAAACGACACGGTGGGCAGGAAGCCACCAAACCAGCCGTTGCCGATGTGATACGGCAGCGACATGGAGGTGTAGCGAATGCGCGTCGGGAACAGTTCGACCATCAGCGCCGCCAGCGGGCCGTAGCACATGGCCGAGATGATGATCAGCGCAACGATCAGGGCGACGATCATCGGTTTGTTGATCTGCTGCATATCGGCCTGTTGCGGATAACCGCCGAGGGTGATTGCGCCGCGCAGTGCCGCCTCATCGAAACCGTCCAGTTTCACGTCGCCGACACTCACTTGCACGGCGCTACCCGCAGGCGCAGCGACGCTGGTGTAGGGCAGGCCCTGTTTGACCAGGAAGGTTTTCACCTTGTCGCACGGGCTGTCGAATTTGGCCTTGCCCACTGGATCGAACTGGAAGGTGCAAGTGGCCGGATCGGCGAGGACGGTAATCGGTGCCTGGCGGCTGGCCAGATCGATCGCGGGGTTGGCGTAGTGGGCCAGGGATTTGAAGATCGGAAAGTACAGCGCCGTCGCCAGCAGCAGGCCGAGCATCAGCACCGGTTTGCGCCCGACCTTGTCCGACAGCCAGCCGAAAAAGATGAAGAACGGCGCGCCGATCACCACGCTGATGATCAACAGACTGTTGGCCACCGCCGGGTCCATTTTCAGGAATTGGGTGAGGAAGAACAGCACGTAGAACTGCGCGGCGTAGAACGTCACCGCTTGCCCGGCGTTGATGCTGAACAGGGCGATCAGCACGACTTTGAGGTTTTCCCATTTGCCGAACGATTCGCGGATCGGCGCCTTTGAGGTTTTGCCTTCTTCCTTCATTTTCAGGTAGGCCGGCGACTCGTGCAGACTCAGGCGAATCCAGGTGGAAATGCCCAGCAGCACGATCGACAGCAGGAACGGAATGCGCCACCCCCACACCTCAAACTGATCGCCGGTAAAATAGCGGCAACCGAGCACCACCAGCAGCGACAGCAACAGGCCAAGGGTGGCGGTGGATTGAATCCAACTGGTGTGGAAACCGCGTTTGCCGATCGGCGCGTGCTCGGCCACGTAAGTTGCCGCACCGCCATACTCCCCACCGAGCGCCAAGCCCTGGAGCATGCGCAGCACCACCAGAATGATCGGTGCGGCGATGCCGATGCTGGCGTAAGTCGGCAGCAGGCCCACGCAGAACGTCGCCACACCCATCAGAATGATCGTTGCGAGAAAGGTGTATTTGCGCCCGATCATGTCGCCCAATCGGCCGAACACCAACGCGCCGAACGGCCGCACAATGAAACCGGCGGCGAACGCCATCAGCGCGAAGATGAACGCCGTGGTGTCGTTGACCCCGGCAAAAAACTGCTTGCTGATCACCGCCGCGAGGGCGCCGTAGAGGAAGAAGTCATACCACTCGAACACTGTCCCGAGTGATGAGGCGAAGATGACTTTCTGCGTTGCGTTGCTGGTCTCGGCGCTGCCCGCAGCGTCCAGCGGCTGAGCGTGGTCTGACATATCGGTATCCCTCACAGTGATTGTTTTTGTTGTTCCACTGGTGCTCGATGTCCTTGAATCAAACGCGGTCCCTTGTAGGAGTGAGCCTGCTCGCGATGGCGGTGTGTCAGCCAACGAAAATGTCGAATGTTACTCCGTCATCGCGAGCAGGCTCACTCCTACAGGGTCGGTGTTTACAACATTACGTTTGAGCATGAGTTGTGCCGCCTTCTCGGCAATCATCAGCGTAGGCGAACAGGTGTTGCCCGAGGTGATTTTCGGCATGATCGAGGCGTCGGCAACCCGCAACCCCGGCACGCCGTGCACGCGCAGTTGCGCATCGACTACCGCATCGCCGTCGTTGCCCATGCGGCACGTGCCGACCGGATGGAAAATCGTCGTGCCGATTTTCGCTGCCGCTTCGTGCAGTTGTTCTTCGCTTTGCAGGTTGGCGCCGGGCAGGTATTCCAGCGGTTTGAAGGCCTGCAGGGCAGGGGCGCTGACGATGCGTCGGGTCAGGCGAATCGCATCGGCGGCGACACGCAGGTCTTGCGGATGGCTGAGGTAATTGGGCTGAATCAGCGGCGCCGCTTGTGCATCGGCCGAGCGAATCTCGACGCGCCCACGGCTCTGCGGGCGCAGGTCGCACACCGAAGCGGTGAACGCCGGGAAACTGTGCAACGGTTCGCCAAAGCGCTCCAGCGACAGCGGTTGCACGTGATATTGCAGGTTCGCCGAAGTCTGCTCGGGACCGGATCGCGCAAACGCGCCCAACTGACTCGGCGCCATCGACAGCGGGCCGCTGCGGTCGTACAGATAACGCAGACCCATGCCCATCCTGCCCCACACGCTGCCGGCGATCTGGTTCAGGGTTCGGGCGTTTTCCAGCTTGTAGATCAGGCGCAGTTGCAGGTGATCCTGCAGGTTGCCGCCAACCCCCGGCAGCTCATGAATCACGCCGATACCCAAACGCTCGAGCAGCGGCCGCGGACCGATCCCGGAGCGCTGCAGAATACTCGGTGAGCCGATCGAACCCGCGCACAGGACAATCTCCTTGCGCGCCTTGAATCGTTTGATCTGGCCCTCATGACGCGTGCTGACTTTCGTCGCGCGGCCATCCTCCAGCAAGACACGATCAACTTCTACACCGGTCAGCACAGTCAGGTTCGCCCGGCCTCGCAGCGGTTTCAAAAAGGCCTTGGCCGCGTTCCAGCGCACCCCGGCTCTCTGGTTGACCTGAAAGTAGCCGCAGCCTTCGTTGTCGCCCTGGTTGAAGTCATTGATGCTGGCGATGCCCCTTTGCTCGGCAGCGCTGCGAAAGGCATCCAGAATCGGCCATGACAGGCGCTGTTGCTCGACCCGCCATTCACCCTGATCGCCGTGAAATTCAGCGCCGCCGGCGAAGTGGTTTTCGCTCTGCTTGAACAGCGGCAGCACATCCTTCCACGCCCAGCCCGGATTGCCGGCCGCCGCCCAACCGTCATAGTCGCTGGCCTGGCCGCGCATGTAGATCATGCCGTTGATCGATGAACAGCCGCCCAGCACCTTGCCGCGCGGATAACTCAGCGCACGGCCATTGAGACCCGGTTGCTCTTCGGTTTTGAAGCACCAGTCGGTGCGCGGATTACCGATGCAGAACAGGTAACCCACAGGAATGTGAATCCAGGCGTAGTTGTCGCGTCCGCCGGCTTCGAGCAGCAACACCCGATGCTGAGGGTCTGCGGATAGCCGGTTGGCCAGCAGGCACCCGGCGGGGCCGGCGCCGACCACGATGTAGTCGAATTCATCGAGGGACGTCTGCATGCCCTGACCTCGCTTTTTGTTTTTATTGTCGGACACTCTAGTTGTTAGCTTTCGTTAAAAGAATGTTAGTTTTTACGCAGCCGCTGTGCGTTTTCAAACAGCGTTCAGCGACGATAGCCGACAAGGACCCGCCATGTTCGACTGGAACGACCTGCGTTTTTTTCTCGAATTGCAACGCAGCGGCCGCTTGCTCACCGCCGCGCGCCGGCTCAACACCACCCACGCCACCGTGGCACGGCATATCGAATCGATCGAGAAAAGCCTCGGCACTGCGCTGTTCGTTCAGCATGCCCAAGGCTATGAAATGACCCCGGCGGGGGAGGCGCTGCTCAAGCACGCCGAAGCGATGGAAAATGTCGCGCTGCTGGCGCAGGAGGAAATTACCCAGTCCACGGCGCCGCTGGGCAAGATCCGCGTTGGCGTCACCGAAGGCCTCGGCATCAAATTTCTTGCCAGTCGCATGATCGGTCTGTTCGAGCGCTACCCCGGCCTTGAGGTGGAACTGGTCGCGGTGCCGCGCTTCGTCAGCATCCTCAACCGTGAAGCGGAAATCAGCATCCACCTCGAACGACCGTCCGCTGACATGCTGGTCACGCGCAAACTCACTGATTATCGGTTGGCGCTTTACGCCAGCCAAAGCTACCTCGACAAGGCACCGCCGCTGCACAGCCGCGAAGATCTGGGTCGACACGCGTGGATCGGCTACGTCGACGATCTGTTGTTCAGCCAGGAACTGATGTTCCTCAACAGCTTCTGCCGCGGCCCGCGCGTGGTGTTTCACAGCACCAGCGTCATCGCTCAGCAGGAAGCGGCGCGCTCGGGATTGGGCATCGCCGTGCTGCCGTGTTACATGGCCGCGTCCGACCCGGATCTGGTGGCGCTGCTGCCGGATGAAAGCATCGAGCGCAGCTACTGGATCAGCACGCGGCGGGAGTTGCACAAATCGGTGCGGCTGCGGGTGGTCTGGGATTATGTGGTGGGATTGTGCGAAGCAGAGCAGGGTCTATTGCGCGGTTAGTCCTGCATCACACAAATCTCCTGTAGGAGTGAGCCTGCTCGCGATAGCGGTGTATCTGTGAAGCTAGCTTTGACTCATACACCG
>NZ_QETJ01000195.1:0-8087 GCF_003105095.1 Pseudomonas sp. NDM
TTTTTCTGTCAACATCAGTGTCGTCTGACACACCGCTATCGCGAGCAGGCTCACTCCTACAATTGAATGGAGTACTACATGAACAAACTGCTAACCCTCGCCGCCGCCACGCTGCTCAGCGCCTGCCAATCAACCACCCCCGGCAAGGCCAGCCTCGACGGTGAAGTCTTCTACCTGCAACGCATCGCCCTGCCGCCGAGCGCGACCCTGAGCGTCAGCCTGCAAGACGTGTCGCTGGCCGATGCGCCGGCCGTGGTCCTCGCCCAACAAAAAGGCCCAATCGAAGGCCAGGTGCCGCTGCCGTTTCATTTGAGCTACGATCCGGCGCAGGTCAAACCCGGCCACCGTTACTCGGTCAGCGCACGCATCGAGGTCAACGGCGAGCTGATGTTCATCACCACCGAAAACCACGCCGTGCAACTCGACGGCAACGACCCGCAGCCGCTGAAAATCCGCGTTGACGCCGTTCGTTAATCCATTTTTCGCCACAAGGAAGCCGCCATGCGCCGCCCTACCCTTCGCTTCGCCGCCGTCTGCGCCGGCCTGCTGATCTCTGCCAACGCCCTGGCCCTGTCGCTCAATGACCTGTCGCAGCAAGACGCCACCGGCGGCCTCAAGGACGCCCTGACCCAGGGCGCGCAGATCGCCGTGAAACAACTCGGCACCCCGGGCGGCTTCAGCAACAACCCCGAGGTGAAAATCGAACTGCCGGGCAAACTCGGCAAAGCCGCGAGCAAGATGAAAGCCTTCGGCATGGGCGCCCAGGTCGAAGAACTGGAAACCGCGATGAACAAAGCCGCCGAATCCGCCGTGACCCAGGCGCAGCCAATCCTCGTCGACGCGGTGAAAAAAATGAGCGTGGCCGACGCCAAAGGCATCCTCAGCGGCGGCAACGATTCGGCGACCCAATACCTGAACAAATCCAGCCGCGAACAGATCCGCGCGAAATTCCTGCCCATCGTCAAACAAGCCACCGACAAGGTCGGCGTCGCGCAGAAGTACAACTCCTTTGCAGGTCAAGCTGCGGCTTTCGGCGTAGTTGATGCCAAGAACGCCAATGTTGAGAGTTACGTCACCGAGCAAGCACTCAATGGCCTGTTCGAGATGATCGGCAAGCAGGAAGAAACGATTCGTCAGAACCCGGCCGCTGCGGCGACGAGTCTGGCGAAGAAGGTGTTTGGTACGTTGTAAACGGGCATCACGCGGGGCGAAGTGATTCGACCCCGTGTCTTTTTTCTTCTACGGGCCCGCACAAAAAATACACCGCCTCCCGGCCCATCTTTCTTCTGGCGAATATTTGCAACTGCTCCAACCCTTCCAACATCGATTTCGCCTCACTGCCCGTGCAGGAAAAATTTTCCGCGACGTTGCTCGCCGTAAATTCCTTCGCTTCCCCGCTTTTAGCCACCTGATATAGGGCGCGCTGCCGTTGCGTCAGTTGCTCAAATACGCCAGAGCTGATCAGCCAACGGTCAAAATCCTCGGTGTCTGCCACGCTCTTGCGGTAAATATCGGTAAAGCCGACCACGGCTCGCAGAATGACAGAACACTGGAACTCGATGAAATAGGTCAGATCCAGCTCATCCGCCTCGGTGTGCAGATAGGAGCGCCCGTATTTCACCGGTGCATTGCGTAGCAACAGGCTGATCGTAATGTAGCGAAAGCCCGCGAACTCATGTTTGAACATGAACCAGTAAAACAAGGCTCTCGCAACCCGCCCGTTACCGTCGCGAAAGGGATGTTCGTAACCCATGGCGAAATGCAGCGTGATGGCCTTGATCAGTGGATGCAAATAGTTTTTTTCCAGGATCGAGGCATCGGGCTGATTGATCCAGCCGGACAGCCTCGCCAACCGCGAAACCAGACCCACCGCAGGAGGCGGTCGGTGCACGGTGTTGCCCGAACCATCCTGAACAACCACCTCATCATTGGTTCTGAACAATCCAGGGGAATACTGCTCGTCATCAATCCCCTCCACACCCACTCGATGGATCTCTGCAATCAGCTCAATGCTCAGAGGTTCATAACGCTTTTCCCAAGCGAAATTCATCATTCGATAATTACCCATGACCATGCGCTCATCCGGCGTCCGCGGCTGGCGCTGATGCTTGAGCATGTCCTTGGCAACACGAGTCGTGGTCGCCGCGCCCTCCAACTGGCTACTTGCGATGGCTTCGTCTTCGATCAAGTCATTGAGCAGACAAGAGAAATGCACACGTTCGCCGATCTGACTGGTCATGTAATCCAGCGCGGCCGTACTGGCGTGACGATCCACCACAGCCAAGGTTTTCTGCGCCAACGGCGTTGGCACATATTTGCCCCACTGCACCGGCTCGCCCAACGGCAACAAACGGATGTACTGGGCTGCCCGCGCCTTCTTCACCAACGCCCAACAAAGGTTGGCGTCCAATCCCGCAGGCCAGCGATAGCGCAACGCCTCGAATGGCAGATAGCGCCCCTGATCATCGAGGGGCTTGAGCAGCGCCAGATAATCCGCAAGTCGTTGCTTGTGGGGCGAGCGGGCCAACAGGTCGAAAACAGGATCCGTTCCGCCGCTTAATGTCGGTGGCTTCTTCATGGGACAGCCTCAAGGACTCGGAAAAACAGAACCCGGAGTACAGCATTCGACGGGCAGCGCCTCAAGATCGGAGGTTTCTGAAAGAGCTGTAGGAAGGCAGCGTGAATTGGCGAGTTGAAATGAATTGGCTGTCAGACCGCCTTCGCGAGCAGGCTCGCTCTCACAGAAAAGCAAAATCAAGATCAAAAGATCGCAGCCCTCGGCAGCTCCTACACAATGAGCGCAAGCTCGAGTACCGCTTTTGATCTTGCCGTGCCGGCCCCATCGGCAGGCTGAGTGGAGGGATTGATCCGGGCGTGGGAGCGCAGCGACCGTTTGGCGCAGCCAAACACAGCGGGAGGAGGTGCAGCGAAGCAAACCGGAGACGCTGCGCCCGGATCGATCCCGGAGCGAAGGAACCCCGAGCCCCAGCGAGGGGCCGAACGCCGGGGCCCAGCGTTTTGGTTACTTTTGGGCGTCTGCAAAAGTGACCCGCTGTAAGAGCGGAACCGCCAGCCGCAACACCCAAAAAAAACGGATATTCACTCACAACACCCAAAGCATGGTCGGCCCTCAGGCCGCCACGCAACCACAACTCAAACGGAGTCTTTGCGAACCCTGAACCAGGCCGCATACAACGCCGGCAAAAACAACAAAGTCAGCGCCGTAGCCACAATCAACCCACCCATGATCGCCACCGCCATCGGCCCGAAAAACACACTGCGCGACAACGGAATCATCGCCAGCACCGCCGCCAGCGCCGTCAACACAATCGGCCGAAAGCGCCGCACCGTCGCCTCGATGATCGCCTGCCAAGGCCTGAGCCCGGCAGCAATATCCTGCTCGATCTGATCCACCAGAATCACCGAGTTGCGCATGATCATCCCGGACAATGCGATGGTCCCCAACATCGCCACAAACCCGAACGGCTGCCGGAACACCATCAGAAACAGCGTCACCCCGATCAACCCCAGAGGTGCGGTGAGAAACACCATCGCCGTACGCGAGAAACTGCGCAGCTGCACCATCAGCAAGGTCAGTACCACGACAATAAACATCGGCACGCCGGCATTCACCGACTTCTGCCCGCGCTCGGAATCCTCCACCGTGCCGCCGACATCCAGCAGATAACCATCGGGCAATTCGGCGCGAATCGGGTCAAGCGTCGGCATGATCTGTTTGACCAGCGTCGCCGGTTGCTCCTTGCCATAAATATCGGCACGCACGGTCACGTTCGGCAGGCGGTTGCGGTGCCAGATGATGCCTTCCTCGAAGCCATATTCCAGCGTGGCAATCTGCGACAGCGCTACACTGCGGCCGTTATCGGTCGGCACCGCGAGGCTCGGCAATAACGACAACTCAGTGCGTTCATGCACGGTGCCGCGCAGCAGAATCTCGATCAATTCGTTATCTTCGCGATACTGGCTGACCGTTGAGCCGACCAGCGAACTCTGGAGGAATTTCGCCAGATTGGCGGTGCTCACGCCAAGTGCGCGGGCGCGGTCCTGGTCGATGTTCAGGTAGACGACTTTGCTCGGCTCTTCCCAGTCCAGATGCACATTGACCACATGCGGGTTCTCGCGAACCTTGGCCGCCACTTTGCGCGCCAGCGCTCGAACCTCTTCAATGTGTTCGCCGGTGACGCGGAACTGCACCGGATAGCCAACCGGCGGACCGTTTTCCAAACGAGTAACCCGCGAACGCAGGGCCGGGAATTGTTCGTTGAGGGTTTCGATCAACCAGTTGCGCAGCGCTTCACGCTCTTCGATGGTTTTCGCCAACACCACAAACTGGGCAAAACTCGCCGCCGGCAATTGCTGATCCAGCGGCAGGTAGAAACGCGGCGAGCCAGTGCCGACATAGGCCACATAATTCTCGATACCGGCGTGCTCCTTGAGCAGCGCCTCGAGGCGTTTGACTTCACTGGTGGTGTTGGCCAGCGAAACGCCTTCGGCGAGTTTCAGATCAACCATCAACTCCAGCCGGTTCGAAGCCGGGAAGAACTGCTGCGGGACGAAGCGGAACAGCATCACCGAGGCGATGAACAGGCCCACGGTGAGCACGATCACAGTCTTGCGATGCGCCACGCACCACTCCACCAGTCGCCGCACGCGCTGATAAAACGGCGTCGCGTACGGGTCCGGCTGACCATCGCCAGTGCCGTGTTTTGCCGCATGAATTTTCGCCAGATCCGGCAGGAGTTTTTCCCCCAGATACGGCACGAACATTACCGCCGCGACCCATGAGGCCAGCAAGGCAATGGTCACCACTTGGAAAATCGAGCGGGTATATTCGCCAGTGCCGGACTGCGCAGTGGCAATCGGCAGGAAGCCGGCGGCGGTGATCAACGTGCCGGTGAGCATCGGAAACGCCGTACTGGTCCAGGCATAACTCGCGGCGCGAATGCGATCGAAACCCTGCTCCATTTTGATCGCCATCATTTCCACGGCGATGATCGCGTCGTCCACCAGAAGCCCCAGCGCCAGTACCAGTGCACCGAGGGAGATCTTGTGCAGGCCGATCCCGAGGTAGTACATGCAGGCGAAGGTCATCGCCAGCACCAGCGGAATGGTCAACGCGACGACCATGCCAGTGCGCACGCCGAGAGAGAAGAAACTCACCAGCAGGACGATTGCCAGCGCTTCGACCAACACCTGAACGAACTCGCCGACCCCGGTTTTCACTGCGGCCGGCTGATCGGAGACCTTGCGCAGCTGCATCCCGGCCGGGAGATTTTTCTGGATGCGCGAGAACTCGCCTTCGAGCGCCTTGCCGAGCACCAGAATGTCGCCGCCATCCTTCATCGCCACAGCCAGACCGATCGCATCGTCGCCCATGAAACGCATGCGCGGCGCCGGGGGGTCGCTGAAACCGCGACGCACATCGGCGATATCGGAGATGCGGAACGTACGATCGGCGACGCGGATCGGAAAGTTCTTTATCTCATCGACTGTCTGAAAATTCCCTGAAACGCGTAGCTGCAAGCGCTCGCTACCGGTTTCGAAGAACCCCGCCGTGGAGACCGCGTTCTGCTCCTCCAGTGCCTGCTGCACCGCTGCCAGCGGCAAGCCGAGGGTGGCGAGTTTGACGTTGGACAGCTCGACCCAGATCTTCTCGTCCTGCAGGCCGAGCAGTTCGACCTTGCCGACGTCCTTGACCCGTTGCAGCTGAATCTGGATGCGGTCGGCGTAATCCTTGAGCACGGCGTAATCGAAACCGTCGCCAGTCAGCGCGTAGATATTGCCGAAGGTGGTGCCGAACTCATCGTTGAAAAACGGCCCCTGAATTCCCGGCGGCAAGGTCTGGCGGATGTCGCCGACCTTTTTGCGCAACTGGTACCAGAGGTCGGGGATTTGCTTGGAGTGCATCGAATCGCGGGCAATGAAAGTGACCTGGGATTCGCCGGGGCGGGAGAACGACATGATGCGTTCGTACTCGCCGGTTTCCATCAGCTTCTTTTCGATGCGTTCGGTGACCTGGCGCGAGACTTCCTGCGCGGTCGCACCGGGCCAGCGGGTCTGGATGACCATCGCCTTGAAGGTGAACGGCGGGTCTTCGCTCTGGCCGAGTTTGGTGTAGGACAGCGCGCCGACAACGGCGAGCAAAAGCATCAGGAACAATACGATCTGGCGATTACGCAACGCCCATTCGGAGAGGTTGAAGCGCATCGGGGCTTACTCCTTGTTCGCCAGATTGACCACACGGTTGGAGCGATCCACCGGTCGCACCTGCTGACCATCGAGCAACACATGGACGCCGGCGGCCACCACCCAGTCGCTGGCGCTCAGGCCTTCGAGCACTGCCACGCTTTTCTCGCCGAACGGACCGACCCGCACCGGGTTTTTCTTCAACGTGTTGTTGCCGTTGACCACCCAGACGTAGGTCGCGCCGTTCTCAGCGGTCAGCGCCGAAAGCGGAATGGACAGCGAAACACTGTCGGCCGCTTGCACGAACACCCGGGCGCTCTGCCCCAATTGCGCCGGGACTTTGCCGCTGGTGAAGGAGATACGCGCGGCAAAGGTGCGTGAGCGCGGGTCGGCGGATGGCGACAGCTCGCGGATCTGCCCGGCGAAGCGTTGATTCTGCTGTGCCCACAATTCCACGGAGACCGGCTGACCGACCTTGAAGCGGCCGAAGCTTTGCTCCGGCAGACTGATCAGGATTTCGCGCTCGCCGTCGGTGGCGAGGGTGAATACGGTTTGCCCGGCGGCGACCACTTGGCCGACTTCCACCGAACGCTTGGCCACCACACCGTCCTGTGGTGCACGCAGCACCGCGTAACTGGCCTGGTTGGTCGATACGTTGAATTCGGCTTTGATTTGTTTAAGGCGGGCTTCGCCGGAGCGGTATAGATTTTCCGCGTTGTCGTAGGCCGAGCGGCTGACCATCTGCCGCTCCATCAGGGTTTTGTAGCGATCGCGCTCGGCGCGCACCAGGTTCAGATTGGCCTCGGCGGCGGCGACCTGCGCGCTGGTGGCCTCCAGTTGCAGGCGCACATCCTGCGGATCGAGTTCGGCCAAGGGCTGATCGGCCTTGACCCGCTGACCTTCGTCGACCAGTCGTCGGCTGACTTTGCCGCCGATGCGGAACGCCAGATCAGGCTCATAACGGGCGCGAACCTCGCCCGGATAACTTTCCATCGCCTGCGCCGAAGGCTCGGGTTGCACCACCATGGCCGGTCGCACGGTGACTTTCGTCACCTCTTCCTGACCGCACGCCGATAACAGGAACGCCAGACTGACTGGCACGGCAAAGGACAACGCATGGCGGAACATGGTGACGGACCTTTCGCGAATGAGGCTTGGAATATTTATACTGGCGGGTATGGTATTAATAGCAAACTCACCAGTCCAGTATTAAAAGCGAAGAATGTCGAACAATCTTTCAGCTTCAAACGGCCCGGGCCGCCCCAAGGATCTGGCCAAGCGCCAGGCGATCCTCGACGCGGCGAAAACCCTGTTTCTCTGTCATGGCTACGCCAACACCAGCATGGACGCGGTGGCCAGCGAGGCCGGCGTGTCGAAGCTGACGGTCTACAGCCATTTCAACGACAAGGAGACGCTGTTTTTCGCCGCCGTCGTCGCGAAATGCGAGGAACAACTGCCGCCGCTGTTCTTCGAGTTGCCGGAAAACATCCCGGTGGAAAATGTGTTGCTGAACATTGCCCGAGGCTTCCACCAACTGATCAACAGCGATGAATCAGTCAACCTGCACCGCTTGATCATGGCGCTGGGCAGCCAGGACCCGAAGCTGTCGCTGATCTTCTTCGAGGCCGGCCCCGAGCGTGTGGTCAACGGCATGGAAGGTTTGCTGGCGAAGATCCATGCGAGCGGCGCGCTGAGCATCGACCAGCCACGCAATGCCGCTGAGCATTTCTTCTGCCTGATCAAAGGCGCAGGGAATTTCCGTTTGCTGTATGGCTGCGGCGAGCCGCTGACGGGTGAGGCGGCAGAGCGCCATGTACGGGAGGTGGTGGGGTTGTTTATGAGGGCGTACAAACCCTGACAGTTTTGCGGTGCTTGTTCAGACC
>NZ_QETJ01000196.1:0-7983 GCF_003105095.1 Pseudomonas sp. NDM
ACTCCTACATTTGAAATGCGTTCCCCTGTAGGAGTGAGCCTGCTCGCGATAGCTGTATAACTGGTGGTGCATTGCTTGAATCCAGACTCCCCACTCAGGTGCAAAATCAGCTCAAAAAACCGCCTGATTTATATCCTGTGCACCATTTAATTTCATAACTGCGACATTTTGCTCTGTTCCTGTGCGCAACTCGTTTGTTACAGTCCGGCCCAATCTCCTCCAACGACAATAAATTTGCCGAGACTTTTCCCATGATCGAATCCGTCGAATCCTTCCTCGCGCGCCTGAAAAAACGTGACCCGGACCAGCCCGAATTTCACCAGGCTGTCGAAGAAGTCCTGCGCAGTCTGTGGCCGTTTCTCGAAGCCAATCCGCATTACCTGACCTCGGGGATTCTCGAGCGCATCTGCGAGCCGGAACGCGCCGTGGTGTTCCGTGTGTCGTGGGTCGATGATCAGGGCAAGGTGCAGGTCAATCGCGGCTTCCGTATCCAGATGAACAGCGCCATTGGCCCGTACAAGGGCGGCTTGCGTTTTCATCCGTCAGTGAACCTTGGCGTGCTGAAATTCCTCGCCTTCGAACAGACCTTCAAGAACTCCCTGACGTCGCTGCCCATGGGCGGCGGCAAGGGCGGCTCGGATTTCGATCCGAAGGGCAAGAGCGATGCCGAAGTCATGCGCTTCTGCCAGGCGTTCATGAGCGAGCTGTACCGCCACATCGGCGCCGACGTTGACGTGCCGGCCGGCGATATCGGCGTCGGGGCGCGGGAAATCGGTTTCCTCTTTGGCCAGTACAAGCGCCTGAGCAACCAGTTCACCAGCGTGCTCACCGGTAAAGGCATGACCTACGGCGGCAGCCTGATTCGCCCGGAAGCCACCGGATTCGGCTGCGTGTACTTCGCTGAAGAAATGCTCAAGCGCCGCGGGCAGACCGTGGAAGGCAAGCGTGTGGCGATTTCCGGTTCCGGTAACGTCGCGCAATACGCGGCGCGCAAGGTCATGGACCTCGGCGGCAAGGTGATCTCCCTGTCCGACTCCGAAGGCACGCTGTATTGCGAAGCCGGTTTGAGCGAAGAACAGTGGCTGGCGCTGCTGGAACTGAAAAACGTCAAACGCGGGCGCATCCGCGAATTGGCGAGCGCTCATGGCCTGGAGTTCCGCGCCGGACAGCATCCATGGTCGCTGCCCTGTGACATCGCACTGCCTTGCGCGACGCAGAACGAACTCGATGCCGAAGCCGCGCGCACGCTGCTGGGCAACGGCTGCGTGTGCGTTGCCGAAGGCGCGAACATGCCGACCACGCTGGAGGCTGTGGATATCTTTATCGAGGCGGGCATTCTCTTTGCGCCGGGCAAGGCGTCCAACGCCGGCGGCGTGGCCGTGAGCGGTCTGGAGATGTCGCAGAACGCCATGCGCCTGCTGTGGACAGCGGGAGAGGTGGACAGCAAGCTGCACGCGATCATGCAATCGATCCACCACGCCTGCGTGCATTACGGTGAAGACAACGGTCAGGTCAATTACGTCAAGGGCGCGAACATCGCCGGTTTCGTCAAAGTCGCCGATGCGATGCTGGCGCAAGGCGTGGTTTAAGCCGGTTCGATGCGGATCACTTCGATCAGTTGATCGCCGGCAGGCCGCTGCCACAGCACTTCATCGTTGAGCCGGGCGCCGAGCAACGCCCGGCCCAGTGGTGAGGCCCAGTTGATCAGGCCCTGACTGGCGTCGGCCTGATCCTCACCGACCAATTGCACGCGGTGTTCTGTGTCGTGCTCGTCAGCAAAAGTCACCCAACTGCCGATCTGCACCTTGTCGGTGGAAGTCGCGGCGACAGCCACTTGGGCGCTGCTCAGGCGTTGAGTGAAATACCGTAGATCCCGTTGCAGATCCGCCAGTCGCTGCTTGTCGGCCTGCTCGCCCTTGGCCGTTTGCTCGGCATGCAGGCTTTGCAGTTCGGCGACCTTCGCCTGCAACTGCGCCAGGCCCTGCGGCGTGACGTAGTTGGGCTGCGTGCTGACCTGGCGTTCGACCGGCTGATCGGCCTGCGCGGCGGCGTTGTCTTCGTTGACGAATGCGCGACTCATGAAGTCCTCCTGTTAAAGGATTTGGGCCATGGTTGCCGGCATTTGGTTTCAACGGATGTCTGCAAGCGACCTATTGCGAGCGATAAGCCCGCCCGGCGTCCTGATCCTTCTGCTGCTGCCAGGCGCGTTCGCGCTCATCCCAATGCTCGTTGCGGTATTGCTCGCGATCCTTGTTTTCCAGCATCGCCTGGCATTGGCGAAAGCCATCGACCCAGCCTTCGGCGTATTGCTGGTCCTTGAGATAGCGCGGCACGTTCTTGCGAAACTCGCCACTGATCGAACCCGCCGCTTGCCGGCCACTGACGCAACCGTCATCGAAGCCGTCGGCGAAGGCCGGTGGATAACCCTTGGCGATCAAGTCTTCATGGGTGGTCTGGCAACCGCCCAGCGCCAGGACAACGCCCAACAACCCCACGCACCGCCACATCGCACTCTCCCGCGCCGGTTTTCGGCTGATACGGGAAGTCTAGAAGGGGATTGGTCAGGTGTCGGTGAAAGGCGTGTGAGTAATTCGTTGAACAGCACAGATCCCCTGTAGGAGTGAGCCTGCTCGCGATAGCAATCTATCAGTCGATGATATAGCGACTGGAATACCGCTATCGCGAGCAGGCTCACTCCTACAGGGGCATGTCCGGGATCAGTAGTGATACCACTTCACTTCGAGCATGACTTCGGTTTCGGGTGTGGCGAGGTGGCTGAACTCGCGCTGCGCGCTCAAGCGCAAACCGAGGTTGCGCGACAGCTCCCATTGCTGGTTCAGGCTCAGGCTGCGGCGCACTTCGCCGTTGAAGAAATAATCGCCCTTGGCCTCCAGGCTCAGGTTGCCCAGCGGGTTTTTCCACAGCACGCCGGTATTGAAGCCACCGGCCGGGGAAACAAACTCGGCGAAGTCGTTGTTGTGTTCCACGCGTACCGTGCCAAGGGCAAAGCCGAGTACGTCTTCGCCCAACTGCCACGTACCGCCGCCGCCACCGTTGACGTGGCTGACCAGTGTTTCGTCATCATGCTTGCCCGGCACGCGCTCGAGGCCGCCGGTGACCTGCCAGGACAGCGGTTGCAGCAGCTCGTTGCGCGGTGTCAGCGAACGAATGGTCGCCAGATCCAGTTGCTGCAACTGCCAGTCATTGCCTTCGTACTGACGCAGCTTCAGTTGCAGGATCTCGATCTGTGCGCCGAGGGGAAAGCTTTCGGCGTTGTCGTTGAGGTCGTGATAGGCCATGCGCAGGCCATATTCGCCAAAGGCGCGATCACCGCGCGTACCGAGGCCGGCCTGCCAGGTGCGGGACTCGTGGCCATCTTCGGGCAGACCGGGTTGCGGAATTTCCAGCTCCGGCGCCGGGTTCTTGTTGATCGCGCGCAGCAGTTCGAAGCTGCGCTGCGCTCTCTGCGGGTCGCGTTCCTGGCCGTTGGCGCGGTAGCGCTCCAGACGATAGGCGGCATCGACGATCAACGCCTGACGCGCGCGGGGCAGGGCTTTGAACGTTGACTCTTGCAGGACGTTTTGATCGGCGCTGACTTTCAGTACCCATTGCTGTTCTTCATCGCTCAACGGCTCGGCGCGGCTGAGCAGTTCACGTTCGCGGGACGGGCGATATTCGATGTGTTCGACCAGCCCGGCCTCTTTCACCGCTTTGACGGTGTCGGTCGGGATTGCGGTCAGCGGGAATTGTTCGGTCAGGCGCAGGCTCGGCCGCGCCACTTGCAGCAGCTCAAGCAGGCGATACGAGCAGTTTTCGTCGAAGAAGAAATAGTCGAACTGGATCTGCTTGAGCTCCCACACATGCTCGACCATGCGTGCGGTTTCTTCCTGGGTCAGGTTGAGCCGGTATTCCCACAGGTCGCGGTTTTCCAGGCTGCGGTATTCAGAGAGCTTTTCCTGATACGGCACCAGCGCAAACAGCCCCGGGTAGCCGCCCATCAAGCCTTTCCAGGCATACAGAATGCTGTTGTCCGAGCCCTCGATGTAGGCGCCGAAGTTGATCGCGTAGCTGAGCAGCGAGGTCTTGTCGGCCTGCACGTCCGCCTGGTCAATCCGCAGCAAGGTGTGGCCGAACATCGACGAAGGGCTGTTGAGATACGCCGCCGGGAAAATCATCACCGCACTATGCGGCGAGACGTCCTTGAACCATTTTCTGTATTCAGCGCATTCCGGCGCGGGCAGGTCGGCGAGATTGAGCTGTGCTTTCAGCCAGCGTGTACGCGCCGGGTAAACGCATTGGGCGTGTTGCTCGCCGAGGCTGGCCGGGGCGTACAGCGCCTGCACGGTGGCGGCCAGTTCGCGGTCCGGATGTTCGTTGCCATCGGGGGCGAGAAAGAATTTCTTGTCGCTGACATAGCTGCGCCAGCCGCCGAGCTTGGCGGTTTCGTAATGACCGAGGGAAATCCAGAAGCGGTCGTTGGCCAGTTGCTGCAAACGTTGAGGATCGATGTGAGGCGCGGCGGACAGCGGGGCGCAGACACAGAGCGCCAGCCAGGCAAGGCGTTTGAGCATAGTCGGCAACTTGAACAGGAAAGAAATAAAGACCCAAAGAGGGACGGGCCGAAAAAACAAAACCCGCTCCCCGAAGGAAGCGGGCGGGGTCGAGCTTAAGCCTGAGTTGCGTACTTGGCCAGACGTGGGTCCGATTTCAGTACCGCCAGGGTGTTGGTATGCACGTCTTCAGCGGTCACGTCAGCTTTGCTGAAGATCTGCTGGAAGTGCTCGTGGGTCACTTGCGCGAAATGCGCGCGGTCTTCCGGTGCTACGCCCAGTACCACGGCATAGGTGGTCAGCGCTTCGCCGTTGCCTTTGGCCATGTCTTCGGACAGTTCGTTCATCATGCCATTCATGGCGAACCAGGATTTGCCGCCGTAGGTCAGCGACGCGTTGGTCGAGCAACCGTTGGTGCCGGAAGTCATACCGAACGTGGCGTTACCGGAAGTGCCGTTGGTGGTGGAAGCAAGGAAGTGCGCCGGGGTGCCACGCTGACCTTCGAACAGCATGTTGCCCCAACCGCAATCCGGGCCGCCCGGGGCTTGCGCCATTGCGTTGATGGATACAGCGGTGAAGAGAGTACCGAGAAGAATCCGTTTCATAGCTTTGTTCTCTTTATGTGCATACCAATGGACAGGGTTCTGGCCTTTCGTACTCTGCCCGAGGACAGCGCCGAAAGTGTCAGTGGGCCGGTATTAGTTCCAGCCGCGCAGTTTGGAGTTTAGGCACGTTCCAGCGGTTCCGTGACTTTTTGCAAAATATTTGGAATAAACCTCTGATTTATCGGGACGCGCCGACCCGCCGCGCGCTTGTCTATGCTTTGTCATGTGGCGCGCCTTGCCAGTGGGGCACGGGCAGCGCCAGAATGCCGCTACCTGCCCCGCCTGATTGTTAAGGAAGCCCGATGCCTGATCCTGTTGCTGCCAGCCTGCGTCTTGCGCCCGAAGCGCTGACTCGTCCGTTTTCCGCTGAACAGTTCAGCTTCACTACCACCAATGATCTGGAGCCCTTTCGCGGTGTGCTCGGCCAGGAACGCGCGGTCGAAGCCTTGCAGTTCGGTGTGGCGATGCCACGCCCCGGTTACAACGTATTCGTCATGGGCGAGCCGGGCACCGGCCGCTTCTCGTTCGTCAAACGCTACCTGAAAGCGGAGGGCAAGCGCCTGCAGACCCCGGCAGACTGGGTCTACGTCAACAACTTCGATGAGCCGCGCGAACCGCGCGCACTGGAGCTGCCATCGGGCACGGCGGGCTCGTTCATCGGCGACATCAACGGCTTGATCGACAACCTGCTGGCGACTTTCCCGGCCGTCTTCGAACACCCTTCGTATCAGCAGAAAAAAAGCGCCATCGACCGCGCTTTCAACCAGCGCTACGACAAGGCGCTGGACATCATCGAGCGCCTGGCCCTGGAAAAAGACGTCGCCCTGTACCGCGACAGCAGCAACATCGCTTTCACGCCGATGCTCGACGGCAAGGCCCTGGACGAAGCTGAATTCGCGCAGTTGCCGGAAGCCGAGCGCGAGCGTTTCCACGACGACATTTCCGGCCTCGAAGAGCGCCTGAACGAAGAACTCGCCAGCCTGCCGCAGTGGAAGCGCGAGTCGAACAATCAACTGCGTCAGCTCAACGAAGAAACCATCACCCTGGCGTTGCAGCCGTTGCTGGCGCCGCTGTCGGAGAAGTACGCGGAAAACGCTGCGGTCTGCGGTTACCTGCAGGCCATGCAGGTCTACCTGCTGAAAACCGTGGTCGAGCAACTGGTCGATGACAGCAAGACCGACGCCGTCGCGCGCAAGTTGCTGGAAGAGCAATACGCACCCAGCCTGGTGGTCGGGCATCCGGCCAGCGGCGGTGCTCCGGTGGTGTTCGAGCCGCATCCGACCTATGAAAACCTGTTCGGTCGCATCGAGTACACCACCGATCAAGGTGCGCTCTATACAACCTATCGACAGTTGCGCCCGGGCGCGCTGCATCGCGCCAATGGCGGTTTCCTGATTCTCGAAGCAGAAAAAATGCTCAGCGAGCCGTTCGTCTGGGATGCGCTGAAACGCGCCCTGCAATCGCGCAAACTGAAAATGGAATCGCCGCTGGGCGAGATGGGCCGCTTCGCCACCGTGACCCTCAATCCGCAGCACATTCCGTTGCAGGTCAAAGTCATCATCATCGGTGCGCGGCAGTTGTATTACACGCTGCAGGACCTCGATCCGGACTTCCAGGAGATGTTCCGCGTTCTGGTCGACTTCGACGAAGACATCCCGATGGTCGACGAAAGCCTCGAGCAGTTCGCCCAACTGCTGAAAACCCGCACTTCGGAAGAAGGCATGGCGCCGTTGACCGCCGATGCGGTGGCGCGGCTGGCGACCTACAGCGCACGGCTGGCCGAGCATCAGGGACGCTTGTCGGCGCGTATCGGCGATCTGTTCCAACTGGTCAGCGAGGCCGATTTCATCCGCCATCTGGCCGGCGATGAGATGACCGATGCCGGGCACATCGAGCGAGCTTTGAAAGCCAAGGCCACCCGCACCGGGCGCGTCTCGGCGCGGATCCTCGACGACATGCTCGCCGGGATCATCCTCATCGACACCGATGGCGCGGCGGTCGGCAAGTGCAACGGGCTGACGGTGCTGGAAGTCGGCGACTCGGCGTTCGGTGTGCCGGCGCGGATCTCCGCCACGGTATACCCGGGCGGCAGCGGTATCGTCGACATCGAGCGTGAGGTCAACCTCGGCCAGCCGATCCACTCCAAGGGCGTGATGATTCTCACCGGCTATCTGGGCAGCCGTTACGCGCAGGAATTCCCGCTGGCGATCTCGGCGAGCATCGCCCTCGAGCAGTCCTACGGCTACGTCGATGGCGACAGTGCGTCGCTGGGCGAGGCGTGCACGCTGATTTCGGCGCTGTCGAAAACGCCGCTCAAACAGTGCTTCGCCATCACCGGTTCGATCAACCAGTTCGGTGAGGTGCAGGCGGTCGGCGGGGTCAACGAGAAGATCGAAGGCTTCTTCCGCCTCTGCGAAGCGCGCGGCCTGACTGGCGAGCAGGGCGCGATCATTCCTCAGGCCAACGTCGCCACGCTGATGCTCGACGAGAAAGTCCTCGCCGCCGTACGCGCCGGGCAGTTCCATGTCTACGCAGTGCGGCAGGCCGATGAGGCGTTGAGCCTGCTGGTTGGCGAGCCGGCCGGTGAGCCGAATGCCGATGGCGAATTCCCCGAAGGCAGCATCAATGCCCGCGTGGTCGAGCGCTTGCGCGATATCGCCGAGATGATCAGCGAAGAGGACCTGAAAGAGGCCGAGAAGGAACTGGCGCAAGAGGCCCTCGCCGAAGCCAAACCCGCTTAAGCCAAGCGCGGTCAAACTGTAGGAGTGAGCCTGCTCGCGATGGCGGAGTATCAGTCGACAAAAGGTTGCCTGACACTCCGCCATCGC
>NZ_QETJ01000197.1:0-7969 GCF_003105095.1 Pseudomonas sp. NDM
CTCGCTCCCACAATCGAAATGCGTTCTCCTGTGGGAGCGAGCCTGCTCGCGAAGGGGCCATCAGCAACACCTGCAACATTCAGCAAGAAATCGGTAGTCATCCCCACGAAGCCGCATTAGCTTAGGCATTTGTCACAAGCATCAGGCGAGGTATGCGATGGAGCTTCAAACATGGCTGGCATTCTTTGCCGCCTGCTGGGTGATCAGTCTGTCCCCGGGCGCGGGCGCCATTGCGTCGATGTCCAGCGGCCTGCAATACGGGTTCTGGCGCGGCTATTGGAACGCGCTGGGCCTGCAGATCGGTCTGGCGATGCAGATCGCGATTGTCGGCGCGGGTGTTGGCGCTGTGCTCACCGCTTCGGCCACGGCGTTCCACGCGATCAAATGGTTCGGTGTCGCCTATCTGGTTTACCTGGCGATCAAGCAATGGCGGGCGCTGCCCATGGACATGAGCGATGACGCCGCGGTGCGGCCGATCGGCAAGCCGCTGGCCTTGGTATTCCGTGGCTTTCTGGTGAACATCAGCAACCCCAAGGCTTTGATATTCATGCTCGCGGTGTTGCCGCAGTTCATCAACCCTCACGCGCCGCTGCTGATTCAATATGTGGTGATCGGCGTGACCATGGTGTTCGTCGATCTGATCGTCATGGCCGGCTACACCGGGCTGGCGTCGAAGGTGCTGCGCCTGCTGCGCACGCCCAAGCAGCAGAAGCGCATGAACCGCACCTTTGCCGGATTGTTCATTGGCGCGGCGGCGTTCATGGCGACGTTGCGCAAAGCGGCGGCGTAAACCGCCCGGGCAGAAAAAAGGCGACCTTTGCGGGTCGCCTTTTTTGTTTCTCTCGGTCAGTCAGCGCAGGATCACCGGCGCCGTATCACGCGGCAGATTATTGCGCTGCGGCGCTTCACGCGGCTGCTCATAAGCGTCACCGCCACCGAGTTGCATGCTCAATTGCCCGGCCACGTCCTCGCCCAAAGCTTTGGACACCTCACGCACCACTCGAGGGCGGTTCAGCGAGATCTTGATGTCGCGATGGTTCACCAGTTTGGTGTCCTGCGCTTCACCCATCGCCGTGAAGGCCGAGGTGATCTCGTAGGTCTTGGTGTTGATCAGGCTGAAATCCGCCACCAGCGTCAGGCCCAGCACTGCCGAATAGCTGTCGGTGTGCGCCAGCTCGTTGATGTCCTGGGTGAAATCGATGTCGGACACGGTGCCGAACAGCACGTAGTCGGCGCCTTTGAAGTTGCCGGCCTTGATGCGCTTGATCACGTCATACACATCGCCCTTGGAGGACGCGGTGTACGGCGTGCCCTGCACCAGCTGGAACATGCCGGTACGGAGGATTTCACCCTTGATGTCGCCGGTGAATTTGCGCAACTCGCCCTGTTCGATGTAGCTGGTGGTCGCTTCGATCTCGTTGTAGCTCGAAGATCCGCTGGCGCTGTAGTAACTCTCGCGGTGATTGCTCTGCGCCGAAACGATGTGGATGTATTGCTGCACGCGCTCCTGATACGCCAGATCCGTCACCGCCACTTTCGGGGCCGCCTGCACGCTGAACGCGCAAGCCAGGGCCATCATGCCAATCCATGTGCGCATCGATTAACGCTCCGTGGTTTTGCGGATCTCTTTTTCGTCCATCCACTCGGCCAGACCGCTTTCAACGTCGATCAACTGCAGGCTGAATTTGTAGAAGACGTCCTTGTAATCGCTGCTGCGCTTGACGATCGAGCTGATCGAACCTTCGATGCGGTACTTGGCAGCGATCATGTTGCCGGTCTTGGCCACGGTGCTTTTCTTGTACAGACCGCTCTGGTTCTGCAGCTTGAGCTGATCAACCTGGCTCTGCATCGCATTGTTGTCGCTGGCGAAGCGCGCGACACCGGTCTTCATCAACTGCGTTTTGATGCTGGTGGTGATTTCGCGAGTGTCGATGTACTCGCTGGTCTTGTTCTTCACGTCGTAGACCTGAACCACCGGACGGCCCTGCAGGATGCCGGACTGGGCCAGCGAGCGGGTCATCGACTCGGCGATCATTTGCAGGTCGGTCGAACCGAATTCGTTGGTCACGGTTTCAACCGCTTTGGTGTCGCCGTAGCTGATGTTCTTGCTGCCCAGAGTCGGCGAGGTGTTGGCGCAACCGGAGGCGAGCAGGGCGATGACGGCGATGCAGGAAAAGCGTGCAAACATGAGAAAGCTCTCTCAATCAGAAATAGGGTGGCGGGCTTAAGGCGTCTTGATTTCCAAACGGAAATCCACGGCTTTCGGGGTCGGGGCGATGGCCTGAATGAAGCTGGTCTGGGCGCCGTACATCATCTGGCTTTTCCAGACTTCTTCTTCGGCAACCGGGAAACCTTCGGCGCCAAGCCAGGCGAAGCGGTAGTAGAAGATCTTGTTGCTGTTGAGGGTGTTGCTCAGCTGCACGTTGACGGTCATGAAGCCGTTTTCGCGGGCGACGCGCATGGCGCCGACGACGATGTGTTTCTGCGGGCCCATGGCCACGACTTTGCTCGCGGCGCTGCCCGGCTCTGGCGGTGGCGGGGTGGCGCAGCCTGCCAGCAAGGCGAGGGCGGCGACGGCGATGATCTTCAAGCGCATTGCAAAGACTCCGTTCTTAAGGTTGTTTGAGGCTGGCGACGTTGGTCGCGCCAGCGCTCGGCATTACGTGGGCAGCGATGCCGCCAGCGAATACCTGGTTGCCCACGGCACGCAGGCTGACCACTTGATAGCGCTGATCGACGGTGACCCTGACCACCGAGCCGCCGACGGCGCTCGGCAGGGTAACCTGATGCTCCCCCTTTTTCAGGCGCAGACGCACCACTTGGGTGTTGTCCGGCAGGGTGCGCCATGTACGGGTATCGGCACCTTCGAGCACTGCTGAAGAAATGCCTACGGCAAGGCCGGCCAGCGGGTTGGTTTCGTTGATCTGCTTCTGCGCCACGCCTTTGGTGATCGCGCGTACGGTGGTGCGGACGATGATCCCCGGCATGTCATCGCGCAGGGCGCGGCGGGACATGGCGGTGGTGCTGTTCAGCGCGGTCAGGTCGACCTGCTTGCCGTCGACGCCGATCTGCGCAAACGGCGCGGTGGAGGTGTCCGGTTTGATGATCGGGAACGACAACGGGGTGATCACCACGTTGTTGGAAATCGGCAGCGGCAGCGGTACGCGAATCGAGTCGCGCGCCGGGGCCAGACCGCTCTGGACCACGATCAGAATGTCGCTGTCGTCAGACTTCGAAGGCTTGTCGAGATTGACCAGCGCCTGCTCGAGCAGCGGTGTGTTCGGGCGCAGTTCGGCGGCTTTGCGATAACCCGGCGCAGCCAGATCCTTCTCGCCCAGAGCTTCGTAGACGAAGCCGGCGAGGTAATGGCTGAACGCACTCTGGTAGCTGTTTTTCAGGCCGACCACTTCCGGTGCGTCGAGACTGGCCACCGGATAACCCTGCAGATCCTTGTACTGGGTCTTGATGCCTTCCTTCTCGGCCTGTTCTTCGCTCTTGAGGTATTCCTTGTCGCGCAGGTCGGCGATCACCGCTTCACGTTCGTGGGTCTTTTTGATCGCAGTGCGGGCGCCATCGAAATCGTTGACCGCCAACAGGTTCAGGGCCATCTGCGTGGTCAGCATGACTTTTTCATAGTCATAGCCTTCGTAGCGGCGCACCTTGTCGTTGACGATGAAGCTGCCGAACTGTGCCAGGTACTTGGCCGAGTCGAGCTTGACCGCGTCTTCCCACTGACCGACCACCTGATCGGCGCTGCCCCAGGCGTTCTGGCTGCCCGACAGGTCGCCCTTGGCGCGCAGCAGTTCGCCTTTCTCGAAGTAATAGAGCAGGTCTTTATCGGTGCCGGTGTTGTTCTTTTCCAGCAGGGTCAGAGCAGCGTCGACGTTGCCGGAAGCCAGTTGCTGGTTGGTCTGGGCCAGTTCGGAATCGTAGTTGCGAAACGCTGCACAGCCGGACAACAGCGTGACGGCGCTGAGCGCGAGCAGCATGGGAGCGCGGAATGCCATGGGTACTTCTTCCCTGAGTGACGAAAACTTGCAGCCGCGGGTGCTGGTCGGGCTGGTGTGACCTATCGACGGCGGCGCTGGCCTCCTGCCAATTCCTCACGGGAGAGGAGCTTTGGTGCCGGCTCGCTGGGCGAGGGCGCGGCATTATAAGCGTTGGGTGGTGGCTATGTAATGTCTTTTTGATGGCTTAACGAACGGTCGTGCCATCACTTAGGCAACTTGCTCACGACGCGTTCGGCCGCTGTTTTACCGGGTCCGAACGCGCTGCCATTGGCGAAAACCCGATCGCCGAGGGCGCGCAGGGTGATGACCTGGCGGTTCTGATCAATCCGGATCTTCAGCGGCGCGGCGTTGTTGACGTGGGGCAGGGTGATCGCGTGTTCGCCTTTCTTCAGGCGCAGGCGCAGCACCTGAGTCAGGTTGGGCAGTGTGCGCCAGGTACGCGTATCGGCCTGTTCGAAACCATCCCAATGGGTCACGTACGATGCTTTGCTCGGGTCGCGTCGGTTGTCGGTGGCTTGCACATCGGCTGCCAGAAAGGCTCGGTAGGTGGTGCGCTGGATGATGCCGGGCATGTCATCGCGCAGCGTACGCAAGGACATGTCGGTGATGCTGTTGACCGGTATCAGTTTCTTCTGCCGTCCATCGATGCCGATCTGATTGAACGACGGCGTTGAAGTGTCGGGCACCATCACCGGGAACGAGATGTTGGCGACAATGACCTGACCGTCTGCCAGCTTCACCGGGTACGGCACACGCAGCGAACTGCGTGCAGGAGCGAGGCCGCTTTGCACGATGATCAGCACGTCACTTTCGTCACCCTTGAGGCCGGGACTGTCGAGGTCACGCAATGCCTGCTGGAAGAACGGCAGGTCCGGGCGTAATTCGATGGCCTGGCGATAGCCCGGCGCGGCGAGATTCTTTTCCCCGAGCGCTTCATAGGTAAAGCCCGCGAGGTAGTGACTGAACGCGCTCTGGTAACCGTTCTTCAAGGCGATCACCGCCGGCGCGTCCAGCATGACTACCGGATAGCCCTGCAGGTCCTTGTAGTGCACGCGCACGCCCTGCTTTTTCGCTACCTCTTCGACGCGCTCATATTCAAGCTCGCGCTGCCGGGCGATCAGCGCTTCGCGTTCATGGGTCTTCTTGATGTCGGCGCGGGCGCCGTCGAAATCATTCACGGCCAGCTGGTTGAGGGCCATCTGCGTGGTCAGCATGACTTTTTCATAGTCATAGCCGTCGTAGCGGCGCAACTTGTCATTGATGATGCTGCCCCAGTGATTACCCATGGCAGCCAAGAGTTTGTCGCCGGTGGTTTCAATGGTGTCCTGGCGCTCGACCACCATTTGCTCGGCACTGCGCCATGCCACCTGACTCTGGGGCAGTTCGCCGCCCGCACTCAACACCGCGCCTTTCTCGAAGTAATAGAGCAGATCTTTTTGCTCGTCCGGGTTATGTGTTTCAAGCAAAGCCAGTGAGCCGGCGACATTGCCTTGCTTCAATTGCTCGGTGGTCTGTTCCAGCTCCAGATCGTAATTGCGATAAGCCGCGCAACCCGCCAGTTGCGCAATAGCGGTCAGCAGCAGGGGAAGCAGAAGGCAAGGGCGCATTGAGTGGGGTCTTCCTTGAACAAAGCGGGAGCATTTACGTTATTGGAGCTGATGGTGGCACATCGCTTCAACGATATGAATCATTCCCTGTAAGCACCGACAAAGCTTGAGAGAAACGTCTGCGAAGTGAACAATATGTAACTTCGCATTTCCATTTGAGATTCGTTCATGACTGCCTCGTCCCGATTGCTGGCCTGGCTGCTGTTCCCGTTGTTGTCCCTGAGCAGCCTGCCGCTGCTGGCCGATACCGTGGAAGGCGCGCCGCAAGCGCTGCACCTGCTCGATTACATCAGTGCCGACTACCCGCCGACGGTCGCGGCAGGCAAGGTCATCGACGATGGTGAATACCGTGAACAGCTGGAGTTCACCCAGGTTCTGCAAGGCTTGATTAGCGCATTGCCAGCCAAACCCGAAAAAGTCGCGCTGGAGCAGGGCGTGAAGTCTTTGCACGCCGCGATCAGTGCGAAGCAGGATGGCGCCGATGTTGCGCGTCAGGCCCGACAGTTGGGGGCGAAACTGGCCGTGGCGTATGAAGTCAGCCAAGCGCCGATCATTACCCCGGACCCGACGCGCGGTGCGCCGCTGTACGCGCAGAACTGCTCGGTATGCCACGGCGATACAGGCGCTGGCGACGGCCCGGCCGGCGTCGGCCTGACCCCAGCGCCAGCCAACCTGCGCGACGCCGCGCGCATGGATCACCTGAGCCTGTACGCGATCTACAGCACCCTTGGCCAAGGCGTCGAAGGCACCGACATGCCGGCGTTCGCCGATCAGCTCGATGATCGCCAGCGTTGGGATCTGGCTACTTATATCGCCGGCTTCAGTGCCGATGCGGCAGCGGCCAAGTCCGCCAAGGTCTACAACATCGCCGATCTGGCCCGCCAGACCCCGGCCGAAGTGCAGGCAGCCGAGGGCTCAGAGATCGCGGCGACATTCCGTGCCCAGCGCGCACAACCACCGCAGGTCAAACGCGGCCCGGCGCAGTTGCTCGATTACACCGCCGCCACGCTGGACAAGAGCCTCGCGGCCTATCGCGCCGGTGAGCACGATCAGGCCTATGACCTGTCGGTAGCGGCGTATCTGGAAGGCTTCGAACTGGTGGAAAGCTCGCTGGATAACGTCGATGCCAACGTTCGCAAGGACACCGAAAAATCCTTGATGGCGTACCGGCAGTCGCTGCAGGACGGCCTGCCCGTCGAGCAGGCCGAGCAGCGTCTGGACGCGGCCAAGACCAAGCTCAAGGAGTCCGCCGGCCTGTTGGGCAGCGATGGCTTGAGCTGGTCGCTGAGCTACATCTCCGGCCTGCTGATTCTGCTGCGTGAAGGCCTGGAAGCGATTCTGGTGCTGGCGGCGATCCTCGCTTTCCTGCGCAATACCGGCCAGCAGTCAGCGGTGCGCAGCGTCAACGTGGGTTGGGGGCTGGCATTGCTGGCGGGCCTGGGCACCTGGGCACTGGCGGCTTATGTGATCGATGTCAGCGGTTCGCAGCGTGAACTGCTGGAAGGCGCCACTGCGCTGTTTGCCAGCGTCATGGTGCTGTGGCTTGGGGTGTGGATGCATGACCGGCGTCATGCCGCGGCCTGGCAGGATTACATCAAGAGCAGCCTGGTCGGCGGCGGTGGACGTTTCGGCTTCGCGATCCTCGCGTTTTTCTCGGTGTACCGCGAGCTGTTCGAGGTGATCCTGTTCTACGAAACCCTGTGGTTGCAGGCCGGGCCTGCCGGGCACAACGCCGTGCTGGCCGGCGGCGCGACGGCTCTGGTTTTGTTGGTCGGTCTGGCCTGGGTGATTCTGCGTGGCTCGGCGAAGCTGCCGCTGACCTTGTTCTTCAGCATCAATGCCGCGCTGCTGTGCGCGTTGTCGGTGGTCTTCGCCGGGCACGGCGTGAAGGCCTTGCAGGAAGCCGGGATCTTCGGCACGCGGCCGGTGGCGTTCTTTGAATTCGACTGGCTGGGGATCCACGCCGATGCCTATTCGCTCATTGCGCAGGCGATAGCGATTGTGGCGATTGTGGTGTTGTATGGGCGTAGTTGGGTGGCGGAGAAGCGCCGGGTTTCGGCTGCCTGAAAGCATTCGCTGCGCTCATATTCGCGAGCAGGCTCGCTCCCTCAGGTTCGGTCTGTATCCTGTGGGAGCGAGCCTGCTCGCGAATTTTTTTGGAGGCAAGAACAGGCGTGTATGGATCGATGCCGACGCCTGTCCGCGGGCGGCGAAGGATCTGGTGGTGAAGTTCGCCCGCAAGCGCCAGTTCGAAGTGGTCCTGGTGGCCGGGCAGCCGCAGATCAAACCGGGTTTGGCCATCGTCAAACTGATCGTAGTGCCGAGCGGGCCGGACGCGGCGGATGATTATCT
>NZ_QETJ01000198.1:0-7939 GCF_003105095.1 Pseudomonas sp. NDM
TCCGCTGACTGATACACCGCTATCGCGAGCAGGCTCACTCCTACAGGGGATCGGGTTATTTCCCGGACTCAACTTTTGCCCCGGCGTGCCGTTAAAGCCTTTAACCACGCCAACAAAATCAAAAGAGTGAGTCCCCTGATGCGCCTGAGTCTCAAGGCTAAAGTCCTGTCCCTTGCCGTTCTGCCGGTGCTGCTCTTTGCGCTGGTCATCAGCGTGACCACGCTGTTCATCCTCCAGGAACAGGCGCGCAAGGAAGTCGAACAGACCCGCGAGCGGCTGCTCAGCGATGCCAAAGCCACCCTGCAAAGTTACGTCGCCGTGGCCATGACCACGATCAAACCCCTTTACGACGCCGCTGCGCCGGGTGACGACGCGGCGCGGGCGCAGGCGATCAAATTGCTCTCGGGCATCCGCTACGGCAAGGACGGTTACTTCTTCGGCTACGATTCCGAGACCGTGCGCCTGTTCAAGGCCAACGACCCCGACGGCGTGGGCAAAAGCTTCAAGGACAACCGCGATCCGAACGGCGTCTACGTCAACCTCGGCCTGGTCAAAGTGGCCAAGGACGGCACCCACTATCTGCAATACAGCTCGCCGTTACCAGGCAACGCCAAGGTGCTGGTGCCGAAACTCGGCTACACCGAATACCTGCCGAAGTGGGACATGGCGGTCGGCACCTCGGTCAACCTCGACGGCATCGAAGCGCAAGTCGCGCAGGTCGAAGCGCAAGTGCAGGAGCGTGTGCAAGGCGTGGTGCTGAGCATCGTCGGCGTTGCCGTGTTGGTGCTGCTGGTGATCGCGGCGGCGGGCATGCTGCTGGCCAACACCATTCTGCGCCCGCTGACGCAAATGAAAGCCAGCCTCGACGACATCGCGGCGGGGGAGGGCGACCTGACCCGGCGCCTGAACATCACCAGCCAGGACGAACTCGGCGAACTGGCCGGCTCGTTCAACCGTTTCGTCGACAAGATCCACGGTCTGGTGCGGCAGATCACCGAGATGACCACGCAACTCACCGGGCTGGTCACCCAGGTCTCGGAACAGGCGCAGCGTTCCGATCAGGCCATGGAGCGTCAGCGCCACGAAACCGATCAGGTCGCTACGGCGATCAACGAAATGTCCGCTGCCGCCCAGGAAGTCGCCAAGAGCGCGCAGAACGCCGCCGTCGCCGCCCAGCAGACCGACGAAGAAGGCCAGAGCGCCAAGCGCGTGGTCGCGGGCAGCATCAAACAGATTCATGCGCTGGTCGATGACATCCGCAACAGCGGCGTGTCGCTGGACAGCCTGCAGCAGGACGTCAGTTCAATTGTCGGCGTGCTCGGGGTGATCCGTTCGATTGCCGAGCAGACCAATCTGTTGGCCTTGAACGCAGCCATCGAAGCGGCCCGTGCTGGCGAGGCCGGGCGTGGTTTCGCCGTGGTCGCCGACGAAGTGCGCGCGCTGGCCAGCCGAACGCAGATCAGCACCCAGGAAATCCAGGGCATGATTGACCGCTTGCAAGCGGGCACGCAGCAGGCGGTCGAGGCGATGCGCCGCTCCAGCGAGGCCGGCGACGGCACTTCCCAACAGGCCAATCAGGCCGGCGCGTCGCTGGATGCCATGGCCCAGTTGATCGCGACGATCAACTCGATGAACGCGCAGATCGCCAGCGCAGCGGAAGAGCAGACGGCGGTGGCCGAAGAGATCAACCGCAGCGTGCATCAGATTGCCGTGGCGGTGGACAGCGTCGCCGATGAAACGCAGTTGGGTGCGCAGACCTCGCGCAGTCTGGCGGAGCTGGGGCAGCGGCTGGGCAAGCTGGTTGGTCAGTTCCGTATCTGATCGCCTGAAAAGCCCCTCACCCTAGCCCTCTCCCAGAGGGAGAGGGGACCGATTGGGGGATATTGCGGGATTACGCCGACCTGGAAGTCCTGCTTTGAATCCATAATCGACGCGGTTTTTCAGGTCGATGCAGGGGGTGGTACACCTCGGTCGGTCCCCTCTCCCTCCGGGAGAGGGCTAGGGTGAGGGGCTCTTGATCTTCAGGCTCTGTCCCAATAGGGAATCTCGCCAAAGCATTCAACAAAAAAATCAATCACTGTGCGCACCTTCACCGACAACCGTCGGCTCCCCGGCCACAGCACCGCGATCTGCTGCGGCTCCAGACTGTTCGACACCTGATACTCCCCGAGCACCGGCACCAGCGTACCTTCGCGCACCGCTTCGCCAATCAGCCACGACGGAAACATCACCAGCCCCAGCCCTTGCCGAGCAGCCTGGGTGAGGGTGTCGGCGTGGTTGCCGGTGATCGGGCCTCTGACCGTGTACGGCGTCCAGTCCTCGCCCTCGCGGCGGAAAAACCAGCGCTGCTGACCGGCCGCGCCTTTGTAGGCCAGGCACTGATGCTGTGCGAGTTCGTCGGGATGCTGTGGGGTGCCGTGGCGCTGCAGATAGGCCGGGCTGGCGGCGACCTGAAAGCGGTGCGGAGCAAGGATCCGAGCCTGCATGCTCGAGTCGTGCAGCGCACCGATGCGAAACAGCAGATCGGCGCCTTCCTGCAACGGATCGACGTAATGGTCGGTTTGCTGGATGTCCAGTTGCAGCTTCGGATAGCGCGCACAGAGCTCGCCCAGCCACGGCGTCAGGTGGCGTTGGCCGAACACCACTGGCGCGTTGATCCGCACCAGTCCGGTGGGTTCGCTTTGCTGCTCCTGCAACGCTTGCTCGGCTTCTTCCAATTGCACCAGCAGCAACCGCGCATGATGGCCGAGCGTGCGCCCGGCTTCGGTCGGGGTGACGGCACGGGTGTGGCGGTAGAGCAATTGCTGATTCAGCGCCTGCTCCATCAACTGGATCTGCCGCGAGATAGACGAGGGCGCCACGCCTTCGCGGCGGGCGACTTCGGAAAAGCTGCCGTGGTCGAGGACCGCTACAAACAGCCGTAACGCCTTGAATCCGAGTTCATTAAGCCCGTTCATGCTGTGTCTCGCTGTGCGTTTTACGCAAAAGTGTTGTCCGGATGCTCCCATTTATCGCACAGCGGCGCCAGCCGATAATCCGCGCCCTTGTTTATGAGCGTGGAAGGTTGTGTATGCAGACGTTGGATGAGGGATTAGTCGCGGCACGAGTGAAGCGTTCGGTGTTACGTCTGTTGTTGCTGCCGCTGGTGATTCTCGCCGGCATGGGCTTGTCGGTGGAGGCGGGGTTGCTCGGGCCGCTGGGCGAGCAGGTCGGGCATTTGTGGGCAACTTTGAGCATCTTCGGCGTGGGCTCGGCGATTCTGTTTTTGCTGCTGCTGTTCGCCGGCCCGCGAAAAGGTCCGGCGCTGACCGAACTGCCACGCTGGCAGTTGATCGGCGGATTTCTGGGGCCGATCTACGTGGTGGTGCTGACGCTGGCGACGCCGCACATCGGCATTGCCATGACGATGATTGCGATTTTGTCCGGGCAGGTCGGCAAGAGTGTGCTGATCGACCATTTCGGTTGGTTCGGCGCGACGCGCAAGAAGGTCAACGGCGAGCGCTGGCTGGCGTTGGGTTTGATTGTGGTGGCTTTGGTTCTGATTGCTCGGGGGTGAATGATGGGTCTGGTGATTTTGTTGGCGGTGGTGGTGTTGGCCGGGGCGGTGTTGAGTGTTCAGGCGGCGATCAATGGTCGCTTGGGTGAGACGGTGGGTGTGCTGCGTAGCAGTCTGCTGACCTTTGCCGTGGGTGCGGTGGTGACCGGGTTGTTGATCCTGTTTTTCGAGCCGGCGCAGGCGGTGAGTCTGCTGGAGGTGCCGAAGTGGCAGTTGACCGGGGCGCTGTTTGGCGTGGTGTACATGATGGTGATGGTCGGCGCGGTGCCAGTGGTCGGGACGGCTGTGGCGACCGTGGCGGTGATTGTCGGGCAGTCGGGGATGGGGATGTTGATCGACAATTTTGGCTGGTTGGGGAATCCGGCGATCGGCTTGTCTTCGAGCCGGATGCTGGCGATGGTTTGTTTGGCGGTGGCTTTGGTGTTTATGTATCGGAGTTCGCAGCGGACTGGGTGAATGAATACATATCAGATGAAATAGTCATTCTATTACGTCATCGGGTATGGGCGCGGTTGTAAATGATGACTTTTCCTTCGGTAGTTCAAGCTCGCTGATAATTGCCATTAGTGGGGCGCAGAAATAAGTGAAAGCCTGGGAAAGTAACCATATGGACAGTAATGCGATGAGGTCAATCGGATAAAGGGATGAATGTTGGAAAAGTATCAATGAAGAAACCAAGTGGGTTATTGCTAGCACGATTTCCGTGCGAGAAGCTTGAAAGGCTCTTGCCAGGCTGTGTGTCTTGCCGAACTTGTTCGTTCTGATCCAGGGTATGTTTAATTTGAAAAGTGGGGTGAAGAAAGCGGTGGCTGTATTCCACTGCAATGCGTTTTCTATCATGATTGTCATTATAAAATTGCGTGCACTGTTTCCTTTGAGATGTTTCAAAGTAATCCATCTCTTGATCTGTCTCATGTAAGGTGCGCAGATCAGGAATAATAATATGCTGTTGGGGATCTCTATCTTTATGTCGTTTTTGGCCAGGTAAGCTCCGAGTGATATTGTCACGAGACTAGGCACTAGCAGAAAACCTGGCGCTGCTTCTCCCATCAGACGCTTTAATCGAAGTACTTTTTGTGTTGAACTCAGGTTGCTGTTTTTTACTAAGCTGATGTGCAAGCGCCAATTTTTTTGGAGTTCTTGAATGGGGCCAGCTTGCCAGCGAAACATCTGTTTTTTAATGCCTTCAAATGTGCTGGGTATCAAGCCGCGTCCCCATGTATCAGCGAACACGTGTCCGATATAACCTCGTGCCAGCAGGCGAACCGATAGTTCATCGTCTTCCGTAAGGCTCCACTCAGCCCAACCACCGACCTCCTCAAGCATTTTTCTGCGAATCAAACACATGGTGCCTACGAGATTGGCTGAGTTGAACTCATTCATGACGGGGTGAACTATTTTTTGTTTCCGCAAGTAGAAATAATAGACTCCTGATAGAAAAAGATTGTCTCGCCACTCACGATAATCGTGGCTGGATTGTACGAAGGATACATTTTGATCGCTGAACAGGGGGATAAGCGAAGACAGAAACTCAGGATGTGCTATGTAATCTGCATCAACAGATGCAATTATTTCTGCCGCAGGATCCGTATGCCGCAAAGCGTAATTCATTGCGCCCGCTTTGGCTCCTGAAAGAGGGTCGACATGATAAAAATTAAAGCGCTTACCCAGCTTTTGGCAGTGGGATCGTACCGGCTTCCAAAGATTTTCATCTTTGGTGTTATTGTCGATTACGATGACTTCGTAATTTTCATAGGATAAATTTGCTAAGGCGTTCAGTGTCATGATAACCAGGCTGGGGGGTTCTTTGTAGCAAGGCACGTGTATGGATATTTTTGGTGATATTTTGTTTTTTTGCAGAGCTGAAGTTTGTAAGGCGTGGTTACGCTTAATATACTTCAGTGGGAGTTCCGGCAGCTCCATGATACCGCTCCATAGCATGTCGAATGCCGTGACTAATGTCGCAGCAGTCAGTAGCACGTAGGCCGTTATCTCAGCTGTTTTACTCCACTGGCTTTGATGGATAAGCGCTGCCATGAAAATCGCCAGTGATGACAGGTAACAGGCAGTGAACATCAGGTTGTAAATCCCAAATAGTGTGTAGCGCGGCATGCTAAAGCGGGCAAGTACTCCAATAAAAAGCGAAAATGCTGTTGGCATGACAATGCTTTCAATGCTGCCTGTTATGAATAAAGTGCATGCTGCAGCGATGAGAGCGGCGATTGTGTATAAGCGTGTCCAGTATTTATTTGAAATGGTTTCCAATGAATATGTCATCATTAGAATAATGCCGCCAAGTACGTAAATAATTGAGCCGAAATATAAGGCGTTCATCTGCATTGTTCCTGATAGTGCTAGTTATCTGGCATTCAGGAAGAATGTATTGCTATGGTTTTTTCGGTCTACTGTCATAAATGACAGGTTTTTAGCATATTTTGAAATGACAGTTATAGCCAACCAGCCGTGCGGGAGTCAGAAGTGCTGAATTGGCGGATTTCAGACGAACTGGTGTAACCCCATTATTTGTCGCAGCACTTCCATGGGGTATCAGTCTCGTTGCCATTGGACAGCATCTACACTGATATCACGGCTCGCCCGCAAGTCCCAGACAACCACCCGCAAGGAGTCTGTCCCATGTCCGATAAAAAATGCGACTGCCCCGGCTGCAACTGCACCCTCAAAGAGGGCGAACATTCCTATGCTGTGCACGGTAAACACTATTGCTGTGAGGCCTGCGCTCATCACCACAAGCACGGTGAAGAATGTGCGATGAAGGGCTGCGGTTGCGCCCATCCGAAATAATCAGGGCAAAAAAAGTGGAGCCTAATCAGGCTCCAATTCCATTTTCAGACTGTCGTCTTCCCGGCGCTCAAAGTGCCTCACCGCGCCTTGCAACGTTCGCCCCTTGACCTTGACCACCACGATCTTCGCTTGGTCCAGATCCTCCGGCACCGGTGCCTGGACGCACAAGGTGAAGCGGTAGGGGTCATCCGCCACCGTTTCCAGTGCCACCTCGCAATCCACCGTTTTGCTGATCTGGCCGAAGAAGGTGGTCAGGCCGTAATCCAGTCGGGCCGGGTGATAAGTGTCGGTCATCGTCGATTCCCTCTTGCGATTGCCAAGCCTGCGGTGAAGGCGATGGGGTCAGTTGGTCTGGCGCCAGGTGACGTTTTCCAGGCCGAATTTTTCTGCCATCGGTTTGCTGGTCTTTTGCACTTTCTCGCGGCCGAAGCGCGGGATGCGACCCACGCCCGCGTCGCAGCTTGCCCAGTGCCAGGCTTCGGCGTTGTCCATTTTGTCCGAGCGGATAATGAACGACTTGGGGGTGCCATGCAGTGTGTAGTCGATGACGTAAAGTTTTGCGTTGTTCATAAAGCCCGTATTCCTCCCTGTGGTAATAAACGGATCGCGCTGTGCCGAGAAAATTCAGTTGGATTGTCCGACGGTATCTATGGTTGGCGAGGGCGGGGCGTGCTGGTTACCATGGCGGCTTCTCCAACCCCCTGTGAACACTCGCCATGGCCCTCGCCGCGCCCCCTGATCTGACCGACACCGATGTGCCCGTGCAACCGCTGGCGCGGACGTACCCGCGTGGTTTGTTCATCGAGCCGCATGAGCATGTCTGGGGGCAGTTGCTGTATGCGATGAGCGGGGTGATGTGGGTGGAAACCCCGCACGAAGCACTGGTGGTGCCGCCGCAGCGGGCGGTGTGGTTGCCGCCGGGGATGCCCCACGGGATTCGCGTGGTGTCGGACTTGCAGATGCGCAATATCTACCTGCGCCCGGCGTTGGCGGCGACGCTGGATGCGACGGTGCAGGTGATCGAAGTCGGCGGTTTGCTGCGCGAGTTGATCGTCGGGCTGGTGGCGCAGGGCGATGATGGCGAGGCTGAGTATTACGAGGCGCTGGTCGGGCTGGCGTTGCTGGAGTTGCGGCGGGCAAGGCGTTCGCAACTGAAGATCCCACTGCCGGATGAGTCCGACCGGCGTCTGATGAACCTGTGTCAGGCAGTGATGGCCGCGCCGTCACTGGAGATCCCGTTCGAGCAGCACGCGGAAAACGCCGGCGCCAGCGTGCGCACTCTGGCGCGGTTGTTCAAGGACAGCCTCGGCATGGGCTTCGCCGAATGGCGGCGCCAAGTGCAACTGGCGACGGCGGTGGCGGCGTTGATTCAGGGCGTGGCGGTGAGCGTCATCGCTCGTGAACTGGGCTATTCACCGAGCAGCTTCAGCGACATGTTTCGCCGAGAGCTGGGCGTCGCGCCTTCGCAATTTTCCACTGGCTGAACACAACCCCCTGTAGGAGCGAGCCTGCTCGCGATAGCGGTGTGTCAGTCGATTATTTTTGAACTGATGCACAGCGATCGCGAGCAGGCTCACCCCT
>NZ_QETJ01000199.1:0-7798 GCF_003105095.1 Pseudomonas sp. NDM
CGGTCAGTCAAATTATCTGTGACTGACAGACCGCTTTCGCGAGCAGGCTCACTCCTACAGTTGTTCTGGTGCGCCCACTGGTTAGGGTGCCTTTTCTAATTTTTCTACCTACTTTGTGCCTGAGCCCGACACTCGTCCGGCAGTTCCTCAAACCTTCTGCGCGTGAGGTGCACCATGGCCAAAGTCATTTTGAAGAAAAAAATCGACGCTCCGACTTCCACTCTGAGCGACGTCAAATCCTATGCCCGCAAGATCTGGCTGGCAGGCCTGGGCGCCTATACCAAGGTCGGCCAGGAGGGCAGCGAGTACTTCCAGGAACTCGTCGCCGCTGGTCAAACTGTTGAAAAGAAAGGCAAAAAAGCCGTCAGCGAAAAACTCCTCGCGGCCAACGCCGAGATCGATGATGCGGCCACTCAGGTCAGCTCGTTCAAGGGGCGCGTTGAAGTTCAGCTGGACAAGGTCGAGAAGGCCTTCGACAACCGTGTGGCCAGCGCCTTGAATCGGATCGGCATTCCGTCTAAACATGACGTTGAGGCACTCTCTGCTAAGCTCGATGAGCTGACGGCATTGCTCGAACGCGTCGCGCGAAAATCTTAAGGAGAACGGGATGGCTGGCAAAAAGAACACCGATAAAGAAAGCAGCTCGTGGGTCGGGAAGGTCGAGTCCTACTCCCGCAAGATCTGGCTGGCTGGTTTAGGCGTGTACTCGAAGATCGACACTGACGGCAGCAAACTCTTCGATGCATTGGTCAAAGACGGCGAGAAAGCCGAGAAGCTCACCAAGACAGCAGTCGGCAAGAAAGTCGAGGACTCGACCTCCTCGGCGAAGTCGCGCATCAGCGGCGTGAAAGACCGCGCACTGGGCAAATGGGACGAGCTGGAAGGCGCGTTCGACAAGCGCCTGAACAGCGCGATTTCGCGCCTGGGTGTGCCGAGCCGCAATGAGGTCAAGGCGCTCAACGCCAAGGTCGATACGCTGACCAGGCAGATCGAGAAACTCACCGGTCTGAAGGCTCAGCCCGTAGCGGCGAAAACCGCGGCGGCGAAACCGGCTACCAAAACTGCGGCGGCCAAACCTGCAACGAAAACCGCAGCCAAACCACTGACCAAAGCGGCGGCAAAACCTGCTGCGAAAGCTGCGGCCAAGCCGGCCGCGAAAACGGCAGCCGCCAAGCCTGCGGCCAAAGCGGCCACCAAACCGGTTGCCGCCAAAGCCGCTGCCAAACCGGCAACCAAAGCAGCAGCAAAACCTGCGGCTAAAACTGCAGCGAAACCAGCGGCCAAGCCAGCAGCGAAGACCGCTGCCGCCAAACCTGCTGCGAAGCCTGCGGCCAAACCGGCTGCGGCGAAAAAGCCTGCAGTGAAAAAACCGGCCGCGCCGAAAGCCGCTGCACCGAAACCGGCCGCCGCGCCATCGACGGCTCCAACAGCTCCGGCCAGCGCGGCAAATTCCGCTGCGGCACCCACGGCAGCAGCTACCCCGACTGCAGCATCGACTCCGTCGACGCCATCCAGTCAGTCCTGATTTCAGGGCAAATCAAAAACGCCCGGCCTGTGAAGGTCGGGCGTTTTTGTTTGTGCATTCCAAGCGGCCCCTCACCCCAGCCCTCTCCCCAAGGAGAGGGAGCCGACCGAGGTGTCCTGCGTCATACATCGACCTGAAAAAATCGAGTCGATTATGGATTCGAAAAAGCTCGCTCAGGTCGGCGTAGCTCTCGAACATCCCCCAATCAATCCCCTCTCCCTCAGGGAGAGGGTTAGGGTGAGGGGCTTTTCGAGTCAGCCGTAATCTTCGGGTAGTTGATTATGGATTCAACCAAGCTCGCTCAGGTCGGCGAAGCTCTTGAACATCCCCCAATCAGTCCCCTCTCCCTCTGGGAGAGGGATAGGGTGAGGGGCTTTTCAGGTCAGTCGTGATCCTCAAGGTATTGCAGCGCCATCCGCTCTGTCGCCAGCTTCACCGGCGGCAGCAGATGCGGCGCCACCAGCATCATGATCTGATAAACCACCAACCGAACCTCACCCTCACGATCGAGGATCCGCTGGTAATCCAGTGAGAACAGCAACGTCATGGTCACCTGCTCCACCAGTTGCCCCAGCGCCTGGGTATCGCTGACCAGTTGCCCGGCAGCCTTCAACCGCGCCAGCAGCGACGCCAGCGTCCTCTTCAACGCGTTAAGCAGGTTGCGAATGCCCTTGGCCAGTTTCGGCAGGCGTCCGGCGAGGTTCGACAGGTCCTGGAACAGGAACCGGTATTGCGCCAGCCTCTCGACGATCAAATGCAGAAACAGCCAGTAATCCTCCGGTGCCAGTTCCACCTCCGGCGGTGGGTCGAGCAGTGGCGCGAGTTCATGCTGGAAGCGCTCGAACAGACCGAGAATCAGCGGTTCCTTGCCGTGGAAGTGGTAGTAGAGGTTGCCGGGGCTGATCCCCATTTCGTTGGCCACTTCCATGGTGGACACGTTCGGCTCGCCCTTTTCGTTGAACAGTTGCAGCGCACATTCGAGAATCCGGTCGCGGGTTTTCATCCAGTCTTCTTAGAAAAATTCGGTTGAGCGTCAACGCACATGCACGTAGGTGCCGGGTGCCGCTTCCATCGGTGGATAATTCGGGCTGCCGAGGGTGGTACGGGTCTCATGCAGGGCGCCGGAGCGCTGCGCGACCCACTCCAGCCACTGCGGCCACCAACTGCCCTCGACATGTCTGGCGTCGTAGTACCAGGCGCGCGGGTCGCTGCTCAGTCTGGCGTTTTCGACGTAGGCAGCTTTCGGATTGCTCGGCGGGTTGAGGATGCTTTGCACGTGGCCGCTGTTGGACAGCACGAAGCGCCGCTCGCCACCGAGCAGCAGGGTCGAGCGGTACACCGCGTCCCATGGCGTGATGTGGTCGTTCATGCCGGCGACGCTGAAGCTGTCGACGTTGACCTTCTGCAGGTCGATCGGCGTGCCGCACACCTCGAGACCGCCAGCGCGGGTCAGCGGGTTGTGCTTGAAGAAGTCCAGCAGATCGCCGTGCAGCGCCGCAGGCAGGCGCGTGTTGTCGTTGTTCCAGTAGAGGATGTCGAAGGCTGGCGGCTCTTTGCCCAGCAGGTAGTTGTTGACGAAGTAACTCCAGATCAAATCGTTGGGGCGCATCCAGGCGAAGACCCTCGCCATGTCGCGACCGTCGAGCACGCCCCTCTGATACGAGCGACGCTTGGCTGCTTCCAGTGTTTGTTCATCGGCGAACAGCGTGGCCGGGGTGTCGATCTGGCTGTCGAGCAGGCTGACCAGATACGTCGCGCTGGCGACCCTACGCAGTTGCCGTTTGGCCTGCAGATGGCCTTGCAGGGCGGCGATGGTCAGGCCGCCGGCGCAGGCGCCCATCAGGTTCACTTCGCGCGCGCCGGTAATCGCCCGGCAGATGTTCATCGCTTCTTCGACCGCTTCGACATAACTCGAAAGGCCCCACTCGCGATGGCGCACATCGGGGTTGCGCCAGCTGATCATGAAAGTCTGCAGGCTGTTTTTCAGGGCGTACTGGACGAAGCTGTTCTGCGGGCTCAGATCGAAAATGTAGTACTTGTTGATTTGCGGCGGCACCACCAGCAACGGCTTGGCGTACTGCTTTTCGCTCATCGATTTGTACTGGATCAACTCGAACATTTCGTTGCGGAATACCACCGATCCTGTGGTGGTCGCTACGGTTTTGCCGACCTCGAACGCCTGCCTGGTCACTTGCCGTGGCAGGCCGTCGTTGTGCAGCAGATCATCGAACAGGTGGCTGAGACCGCGCACCAGACTCTGCCCGCCGGAGTTGAACAGCTCCTTGACCGCCAGCGGATTGAGCAGCGTATTGGAAGGCGCCACCGCGTCATTGAGCAGGGTGAAAGCGAAGTGCGCACGGGCACGATCTTCGGGACTCATGTCGCCTTCATCGATCCAGCTCTTGACCTGTTTCTGCCAGGCCAGATACGCCTGCAGGCTGCGCCGATAGAACGGGTTGAGGCTCCACGCCGGATCGGCGAAGCGGCTGTCTTGGGGATTGGTCGGATGCAGGGTTTCGCCGAGCAGAACGCGGCCCAGTTGTCCGCCCAATGTCAACGCGTGCCTGGCGCTGTGCAACGGATTGCGCAAGCCGTGGGCGGCGACGCTGCGCAGTGTCGACAGCAGATCCCTGCCACGCAGGCCGGCGATCGCGCTTTGGGCGTTGATAAACGCGGCGGGGCTGGGCACCACGCCCGTCGCTGGTTTTTCGCGCATGACTCAACACTCCTTCGTCTTCAGGGCAAAAACACACTCACCGAACCAGAACACCATAGACGCTGTTGCCGGTTGCTGCCTGCGCGGCGTCCTGCCGCGCGCTTGATTTGAAAAGTGCTGCATAAAGCCTGCCGCCGCCATCAGCCGCCCAGCGGTGTCGGATGCGGGTGCATGACCGCGCGCAGACGCTCCTCCTCGAGAAACTTCATGATGATCGGCGCCACTGCTTCGGCGCGGGTGATCAGGAACAGATGGCCATCATCGATGATGTGCAACTGCGCGTTGGGAATGCGCCAGGCAAGCATGCGCATGTTGATCAGCGGGATCAGCGGATCGTCATCGCCGGCCAGCACCAGCGTCGGCTGATGGATCTTGTGCAGCCAGTGAATGCTGGTCCAGCCGAGGCCGGCGAACAGCTGCCAGTAGTAACCGAGCTTGCCCGCCGAACGCACTTTCGCCGCATGGCTGGCCGCCAGCGTCGGGTCGCGGCGGAACGAGCCGCCGTAGATCATCGGCGCGATGCGAATCACATGGGACGGCTGAATGTAGCGGCGCGGGCTGGCCATCATCCACAGCACTTTCGGTTTGCCCGGCACCATCACCGCACCGGCAGCGGTGGCCGCCAGCACCAGTTTCTTGCAGCGCTCGGGGTAGTCGTAGGCAAACTGCTGCGCCAGGGCGCCGCCCCACGACACGCCGATCACATTGACCTGACCGTAGTCGAGATAATCGAGCATCCGCGCCGTCAGTCTGGCCAGACCGGGAAAGCGATACGGCCGGTTTGGCGTCGACGAACCGCCGACCCCGGGCACGTCGAAGGCAATCACTTCCAGATCCGGGTCCAGCGCCGCGACGAACGGAAACACCAGCTCCAGGTTGGCGCCGATGCCGTTGAAAATCAGCAGAGGCGTCAAATGAGGCTTGCCGGGGCGCACCGCCGTGCGGAGGGTCTGGCCATCCAGATCGACGGTGCGGAATATGAACGGTTGCGGCATGCGTGAGGCCCTGTAGATTTCAAGTCCACCCGTATCCAGTAGGAGCTGACGAGTGAAACGAGGCTGCGATCTTTTGATCTTTGACGACGACATCAAGAGATCGCAGCCTTGTTTCACTCGACAGCTCCTACAGCGTCCGGGGGGTGTCAGTTACCGTTCGTGAACATAAGTGCCCGGCGAAGCCTCGCCCGCCGGATACGCCTTGTTGCCCAGTTTCGTCGGGGCCTTTTTCAGGTTGCCTGAGCGCTCGGCCAGCCATGCCTGCCAGTACAGCCACCAGGAGTCGGTGTGCTTGGTCGAGTTTTCCTGCCAGTCATCGGCAGTCGCGGCCATTTCTTCGCCGGTCATGTAGCGCGACTTCGGATTGCCCGGCGGGTTGAGGATGCTCTGGATATGGCCGCTGCTCGACAGCACGAATTCAACTTTTCCGCCGAACAGCTGCGCCGACTTGTAGCAGGACTTCCACGGGGTGATGTGGTCGTTGGTCCCGGCCAGCGAGAAAATGTCGGCGGTCACCTGCTTGAGGTCGATCGGCGTGCCGCACACTTCCAGTGCATTGGGGCGGATCAGTGGATTGTTTTTGAACATCTCGATCAGGTCGCCGTGGAATGCGGCGGGCAAGCGCGTGGTGTCGTTGTTCCAGAACAGGATGTCGAACACTGGCGGCTCATTGCCGAGCAGGTAATTGTTGACCCAGTAATTCCAGATCAGGTCGTTGGGGCGCATCCAGGCGAAGACCTTGGCCATGTCTTTGCCTTCAAGCACGCCGGCCTGATAGGAGTGGCGCTTGGCGGTCTCGAGAGTCTGCTCATCGACGAACAGGGCGACATCGCTGTCCAGGGTGGTGTCGAGCACGCTGACCAGCAGGGTGAGGGCGTTGACCTTTTTCTGGCCTAGCGCGGCGTAGTGGCCGAGCAGGGCGGTGCAGGTGATGCCGCCGGAGCAGGCGCCGAGCATGTTGACATCTTTGCTGCCGGTGATTGCGGTGACCACGTCAACGGCTTCTTTCAGCGCTTCGATGTAGGTCGACAGCCCCCATTCACGCTGGGCCTTGGTCGGATTGCGCCAACTGATGATGAAGGTCGGCACGTTGTTGCGCAGGCAGAAACGCGCCAGGCTCTTGTCCGGGCTCAGATCGAAAACATAGAACTTGTTGATCTGCGGTGGCACGACCAGCAGCGGACGCTCGTGGATCTGCTCGGTGATCGGCCGGTACTGGATCAGCTCCAGCACGTCGTTGCGAAACACCACGGCGCCTTCGGTGACGCCGAGGCTCTTGCCGACCTCGAACGCACCCATGTTGACCTGGCTCGGCATGCCGCCGTTGTGCACCAGATCCTTGGCCAGATGCGAGAGGCCATCGAGCAGGCTCTTGCCGCCGGTTTCGAAGAAGCGTTTGACCGCTGCCGGGTTGGCCGCCGTATTGGTCGGGGCCATGGCTTCGGTCATCAGGTTGATGACGAAGTGCCCGCGAGCGATGTCTTTGGGTGACAGGCTGCTGTCGTCGATCCAGGCATGCAGTTCCTTGCGCCAGGCCAGGTAGGTTTGCAGATAGCGTTTGTACAGCGGGTTCTGGCTCCACGCCGGGTCGGCAAAACGGCGGTCATCGCCGGCCGGTTGCAGGGCGGATTTGCCCAGCAGCACGTTCTTCAGCTCGAGGCCGAAATGGGTCACATGCCTGACGCTGTGAATCGGTTGTCTGATGGCCTGTTTCAGCACCATTCGAGCAGAGGCCAGCAGATCCTTTCCGCGCAGCCCGACGACGGGGTTAAGCCCCAGGGTGTTTTCCGAGGCTTGGTACTTCAGGTCATCGTTATTCTTGTCACTCATCTACGACGCTCCATTGTCCTGAGACGAGTACCCGGTCTTGCGCTGTCGCTTCCACAGCCAATGCCGGGTACTACTGCTCGGGTGACCGTTGATTCTGCATGGCTGCTTTACAGTCGTAGAGCACTGCAGGGAACTTGCCAGCTCCATTGGTTACCCGAGTTTAATTTTTTTCGCAAGCGGCCCATCCTGGGCTGCGTGAGCGGAGCATTCAAACAGATGAAGTTAGAAAATGCCCTCTAAAGAGCAAGAGCCACGGGCTAGAGCATCAGCTTGACGAACGACTCGTTCGGATCGCGGGATTTTCCGGCAGCGCGCAACTCGGCGAGATAATCGTCCCAGAGTTCGTTCTGGCGTTTGCCGAGTTCGTAGAGGTATTCCCAAGTGAACAGGCCACTGTCGTGACCGTCGTCGAAGGTCAGTTTCAGTGCATAGTTGCCGGCCGGCTCCAGCTTGCTCAAACCAACATTGAGCTTGCCGAATTGCAGGATCGGTTTGCCGTGGCCCTGGACCTCGGCGGAGGGGGAGTGCACACGCAGAAACTCGGCGGGCAGGGTGAATTCCTCGCCGGACGCATAAGTGAGCGCCAGGGTTTTCGAGGCTTTGTGCAGTTTGATGTCGGTAGGAATATTAGTCATTGCAGGTCATCCGACTGTGATGAGCCCTGTAGGAGCTGCCGAAGGCTGCGATCTTTTGATTTTGCTTTTCAGGATCAAGATCAAAAGATCGCAGCCT
>NZ_QETJ01000200.1:0-7787 GCF_003105095.1 Pseudomonas sp. NDM
TCGCAGCCTCGTTGCACTCGTCAGCTCCTACACAAGATCCGGGTTTTTGTTTGACGCTGCTTGATATTCCGAACAGGCGCAGCCTATTTTGTCCGGGTCGCCGTTCGCGGCTCGCACAATAACAAGGATTGCGTCATGACAACCGATGGCCAGGGTTCACTCGCGCAGCGATTGACCGGCATTGATGAGATTGAATGTGTCACCCCGGATCTGAACGGTGTGCCACGGGGCAAGGTGATGACCGCCGAGGGTTTCCTCGAAGGGCGGCGTTTGCAGCTGGCGCGGGGTGTGCTGCTGCAATGCATCATGGGCGGTTATCCGCCGGCGCGGTTTTACGGCAGCGATGACGGCGATCTGGCGCTGGTCGCCGATCCGGCGCAGATCCATCGTTTGCCCTGGAGCGACGAGCCCCGCGCCATGGCGATTTGCGACGCCGACGAACTGAGCGGGGAGAGCTCCAGCCTCTCGACCCGTGGCCAGTTGAAAGCGGTCATTGCCCGTTATGCCGCGCACGGTCTGGCGCCGGTGGTGGCGACCGAGCTGGAATTCTTTGTCTTCGCACCGAATACCGATCCGACCCAGCCGTTCCGTCCGCCGGTAGGCCTCGATGGCCGTCGCGAAGATGGCCAGTCGGCCTTCAGCGTCAGCTCCAATAATGGTCTGCGGCCATTCTTCAGCGAAGTGTATAAATGCATGGCGGCCCTCGGCCTGCCACGCGACACCTTCATGCATGAGATGGGCGTCAGCCAGTTCGAAATCAACCTCCTGCACGGCGATCCGCTGCTGCTGGCCGATCAGACGTTCCTGTTCAAGCACCTGCTCAAGGAAGTCGCGCTCAAGCATGGCCTGAGCGTGGTGTGCATGGCCAAGCCGCTGGCGCACACGCCGGGCAGTTCGATGCACATTCACCAGAGCATCGTCGGCATCGAAAGCGGCAAGAATGTCTTCACCGACTCGAACGGCGAGCCGACGGCGATGTTCCGCCACTTTATCGGTGGGCAGCAGGCCGGCCTTGCCGATTTCACCGCACTGTTCGCGCCCAACGTGAATTCCTATCAGCGCCTGTGTCATCCGTACGCATCGCCGAACAATGCCTGTTGGTCCCATGACAATCGCGCCGCCGGCTTGCGTATTCCCGCCAGCTCGCCAGCCGCACGTCGGGTCGAAAATCGTCTGCCGGGCGCCGACGCGAATCCGTATCTGGCCATCGCCGCCAGCCTGGCCGCGGGTTTGCACGGCATCGAACAGGAGCTGGAGCCGAGCGCGGCGATTCAGGGCGAATTCGCCGTGCCGGATAACCTCGCCTTGCCATGTACCTTGCACGCCGCGCTTGAACGTCTGAAACGTAGCCAGTTGGCCAGGGAACTGTTCGGAGCGGAGTTCATCGAAGGCTACATCGCTTCGAAGACCATGGAGTTGACCAGCTTCTTTGATGAAATCACTCCCTGGGAGCGCCGTGTGCTGGCCGCCCAGGCCTGACGTTTCGCCGCCATCGGGCTATCGTTGCGATAGCCCGGTACTTACTGCAAGGAGCCGCTCGGAACGCCGATGCGCCAAATCTGGAAATCCTTTCGAGCGCTGTATTTCGCCTCGCTGATGATGTTGATCGGCTCAGGCCTTCTCTCTACTTATCTGGCTTTGCGTCTGGCCGCCGACAATGTCGACGGTCTGTGGGTCGGTGCGCTGATGGCGGCCAACTATTTCGGTCTGGTGCTGGGCGGCAAGATCGGCCATCGCCTGATCGCCCGGGTCGGGCATATCCGTGCGTACTCGGCGTGTGCCGGGATCGTCGGCGCGGCGGTGCTCGGCCATGGCCTGGTAGATTGGCTGCCGGCGTGGATAGTGCTGCGGACGATCGTCGGTCTGGGCATGATGTGTCAGTACATGGTCATCGAGAGCTGGCTCAACGAACAGGCCGACGCCAATCAGCGCGGGCTGGTGTTCAGCGGTTACATGATCGCGTCGTATCTGGGCCTGGTGCTCGGCCAACTGATTCTGGTCATGCACCCCGGCCTGGGGCTGGAACTGCTGATGCTGGTGGCGCTGTGCTTTGCCCTGTGTCTGGTACCGGTGACCCTGACCCAGCGGATCCATCCGGCGCCGCTGCATCCGGCGCCGATGGAGCCGCGCTTCTTTATCAAGCGCGTGCCGCAATCGCTGAGTACAGTGCTCGGTGCGGGTCTGATCATCGGTTCGTTTTATGGTCTTGCGCCGCTGTACGCCTCGCAACAGGGGCTGACGACCGAGCAGGTCGGTCTGTTCATGGGTAGCTGCATCTTTGCCGGTTTGCTGGTGCAGTGGCCGTTGGGCTGGTTGTCCGACCGCTACGACCGCGCGCTGCTGATTCGCTGCTTTGCCGGGTTTCTCGCGGTGGCGGCATTGCCATTGGCGATCTTGCCGCAGGTGCCGCTGGAGGTGCTGTTCGTGGTCGGCTTCTTCTGTTCGCTGGTGCAGTTCTGCCTGTATCCGCTGGCGGTGGCGTTCTCCAACGACCACGTCGAAGGCGATCGCCGCGTGTCACTGACCGCCATGCTGCTGGTGACCTATGGCGTCGGCGCGAGCATCGGGCCGCTGCTTGCCGGTGTGCTGATGAAGTTTCTCGGCAGCCAGAGCCTGTATGCCTTCTTCAGCTTCTTTGCGCTGGTGCTGGTCTGGCGGATTCGCCCGAAAGCGGTCACCAATCTGCATCAGGTCGACGACGCGCCGCTGCATCACGTGGCAATGCCGGACAGCATGTCGAGCTCGCCACTGGTAGCGGCACTTGACCCGCGTGTCGATGAGCAGGTGGTGCAGGAGCAGATGGTCCAGGATCCGGCGCCGGCCTCTTCTGAGCCGGAACCCGTCGCCCAGCCGGAGGCAGGCGTCGAAACCGATCCCGCCGATGAACATGACACACCTGCGGCGGATATCAGCGGCGGCAGACCCTGAGATATCACGCGCTAACTGTGGCGAGGGAGCTTGCTCCCGTAGGGGCGCAAAGCGCTCCTTTCTTTGTTTAAAGGCAGGGCCTGCTGCGCAGTCCAGCGGGAGCAAGCTCCCTCGCCACAGAAGCTTTGAAGGCATAAAAAAAGGGCAGTCCTGTGCGGGACTGCCCTTTTTATTTGTCGCTGCGACTCAGAGGTCGTCTTTGTCGAAACGTCTTGCTTCACGCTGCAACTGGTAGACAAAACGTTCGACGTTACGTGCAGCCTGACCACTGATGTTGTGGAAGCGCAGACCGGCGAAGGTGATGTTGAGTTTTTCTTCGAAGTGCAGATAGCGCAGCTCGACCGATGTTGGCTGATTGCCGAACAGCGGCGGGGCGATCAGGCGGTCGTAGACCTGGCCCAGTTGCAGGCGGTCAGTGATGTCGCCTTCGAAGCGGAACTTGCAACCGGTGGCGGAGATATCCAGCAGCTTGCCGTGCAGCGGCGACTTGAGCTTTTCGCCACCCAGTTCAACGCTTACCAGGTCAGTGAGTTTCAACGCAGCGCGGAAGGCGTTGCGGCGCTGGTGATAGACCACTTCGCTCGGCAGGTCGCCGGTGTAGAAACGGTCGCCGTCGGATTCTTCAATGTTCAGCGTGCCGTTGCATTCCCAGGCGATGCGTACGCCGTCATGAAAGCCTTCGACCTTGAAGGGTTCGCCAGCCTGCAGGAAACGCTCGCCATCGCGGGGGATCATTTCGTCCAGCGCAATCGTCGCGGTTTCACGGTCGACCTTGATCAGGTAACTCTGGAAGCGCTGGCTGCGTTCATGGAAGGTGATGATCAGCGGGTCATGGCTGTCTTGCAGCTGGCGCAGGTTGCTGGAGATTTCCAGTGGCGTGGTGAGCACCTTCGGAGGCTGCGGAGCATCATCCGCGCTTAGGGTGTTGGACACGGTTCTTCAATCTCCAGACAAAATAAGACTACGACTGGCCAGTATTTTGCCAGCATGTTGCGCGAGTGGATAGTGCAGGGCCACCGAATGGCTCATGCCTGGCTGAGCGTTCGCGGCTTGACCGGTTTGGCAAAGGTCCCGCTGGCGTCGTAAAGCGCTGGCGGCTCACCGCCGGTGAGGATCTTCAGCTGATTGGCCGTGGTCGCCTGCTGGATCTGGATTGACCGGCCGTTCTTGATGTTGGCGTCCTGACATTGTGCGATCAGCGCGGTCAGGGCATCGCCCTGGGCCAGCAACTGGTCGCCAATGCTCGACTGGCTGGCCAGTTGCTCAAGGCCGCTGCGGTCGGTCGGCAGATTGAGGCTGGCGAGGATTTCGCTGCGCTTGCGGCCATGCTGTTCAAGCAAAATGATCAACGCCTGCTTGGTTGCCAGAATTTCTTCCAGCAGCGGCATGTCACGACCGTGCAAAGCGAGGGATTCGGTTTGCAATAACTCCAGCAATTGTTGCGCTGGAGCAAAGTCGTCGTTGATCAGTTGCAATAAGTTAGTGTCGTGCATGGCTGGCCTTGGGGTTTAAGCGTCCAAAAGCCTGGCGCCGGCAAAAGCCTAGCGCTGGGCTTCGAAGTTGAGCAGTTTGCTGGCTACACGGTTGCTGTCGACTTTATAGCTGCCATCGGCAATCGCGGCTTTCAACTCGGCCACGCGGGCTTTGTCGACAGCAGGTTGATCGCGCAGCTTGTCAGTGACCTTCTGCAACTGTTGAGCCTCATTGCTGAGGTGTACCGATTCCCCGCTTTTGGCGGCACTGGCCGGTTCGGCCTGGGTATTCAGCGGCGCGGAAGGGCTGTTTTCAGCGCTTTCCTTGGCGTTGCTGGTACGAGTACTGCCGGTAAGTGACGAGGAACTGTTCAATCGGTTGAAATCGATAACCATGATAAAAAACCTCTGGGAATTTGGACGCTTGCCATGTTTTCGGCTATCCCCTGAAAAACTTTAGGCCCAATCAACCATAAGCTTGCATGCGCCGTTGCGAGACCTGCTGCGGCACAGTTTAGGGAAGCGACGGGATCGGCGCCAGTTTTCTCCACAGGGCTTTTACATGGCCACTTCGACCTGTCCCGGCGCAATCACCTGCGCCTTGATAACTCTTTGAGAATTAAGGTTTTTTACTCGAATCTGTTCTTTCATGCCGCCATTGGAGAGGGCTTCCCCCGGCATGCGTACGGCAAGGGTGCCGCTACGCGCAGTGATCACCACCTGATCGCCCTTGCGCACCACTTCGGCCTGTTCCAGATGCACCAGTGTGATGACCTGATCGGCGACCGTTGGTCGGGTCAGTTTCTGCCCGATCGCTTCATCGACCGAGGTCAGGAAACCCTGGTTGATCGTGCTGACATCGCGCTCGCGCAACGTCACGTCCTGCGGCTCGATGATGCCGGCGCGTTTCAGAGGACGAGTGGTCGTGACGATCTCGCGAAACAGGCGGACTTGAGCGGGTACGAACACCGTCCAGGGCGAGCTGCCTTCGCATCGGACCTTCACCGTAACGCGGCCCAGCGGGCGGGCCGGGCTCTCCAGAGTGGCTGTCAATTCCTTGTCGCACATGGGCATGCGCATACGCGGGTCGAGCTGGTTGACTTCGATTTCGTAGCGGCCTTCGGTTTGACTGGAAGCCAAATAGTCTTCTACGGTGAATTCAAGAAAGCCCTGAGTCACGCCGATAAGCATATCAGGCAAGGTAACCGCATCAGCATTGGCAGGACTGCCGGCAAGCAAGCAGCAAACGGCGGACACCGCGCAAAGCCCTTTGCGAAGGGAAGATATCAGGCGTCGGGAAAATGTCGTTTGAGCGTTCATACGAGTTAAAAAGCAAGCGCCGTGCCGTTTAGCAATGAATGTGCGTCGCAACAACACTTGGCGTTGATGTAGGAGTCTGGGCATGGCTGGTGTAATGGATTCGGTGAACCAGCGCACGCAACTGGTAGGGCAGAATCGCCTCGAGCTGCTGTTGTTCCGTCTTGACGGGCCGCAGCTCTACGGGATCAACGTGTTCAAGGTACGGGAAGTGTTGCAGTGCCCGTCACTGACCTTGATGCCCAAATCCAGTCCTGTCGTGTGCGGGGTAGCGAATATACGGGGAGCGACCATTCCGATCCTGGATCTGGCAATGGCAACGGGCTCCGGTGCGTTGAAAGACAAGAACAGTCCGTTCGTGATCATCACGGAGTACAACACCAAGACCCAGGGTTTCCTGGTCCGCTCGGTGGAGCGCATCGTCAACATGAACTGGGAAGAGATCCATCCGCCGCCCAAGGGCACCGGTCGCGATCACTACCTGACCGCTGTGACTCGGGTCGACAACCAGTTAGTCGAAATCATCGACGTCGAGAAGGTGCTGGCCGAAGTAGCGCCGACGCCGGAAGCGATTTCGGTGGGCGTGGTCGATGTCGAGACGCAGACCAAAGCGCTGTCGCTGCGGGTGCTGACAGTCGATGACTCGTCGGTGGCGCGCAAGCAGGTCACGCGTTGTCTGCAGACCATCGGTGTCGAAGTGGTGGCGCTGAACGACGGCAAGCAGGCGCTGGATTACCTGCGCAAGCTGGTCGACGAGGGCAAGAAGCCGGAAGAAGAGTTCCTGATGATGATTTCCGACATCGAGATGCCGGAGATGGACGGGTACACCCTGACGGCGGAAATCCGCGGCGACGCGCGCATGCAAAAGCTCCATATCATCCTGCATACTTCGTTGTCGGGGGTATTCAACCAGGCGATGGTCAAGAAAGTCGGTGCTGATGACTTTCTGGCCAAATTCCGTCCTGATGACCTCGCGTCCCGGGTAGTCGACCGGATCAAAGCAGCAGATATCAGCTAAGGGCCTTCTGCCCCTGGCGTTCAACACGATTTAAGAGGCGGCATCATTGTCTACGGGTAATTTGGATTTCGAACAGTTCCGGGTCTTCCTGGAAAAAGCCTGTGGCATTCTGCTCGGTGAAAACAAGCAGTATCTGGTCTCGAGCCGTCTCAACAAACTGATGGAGCAGCAAGGCATCAAGTCTTTGGGTGAGCTGGTTCAGCGCATCCAGACCCAGCCGCGCAGCGGTTTGCGCGAGCAGGTGGTCGATGCCATGACGACCAACGAAACCCTGTGGTTTCGTGACACCTATCCGTTTGAAGTCTTGAAGAACAAGGTACTGCCGGAAGCGATCAAGGCCAGCCCCAACCAGCGTCTGCGGATCTGGTCGGCGGCCTGCTCGTCGGGTCAGGAACCGTACTCGCTGTCGATGTCGATCGACGAGTTCGAGCGCAGCAACCTGGGCCAGTTGAAGATGGGCGTGCAGATCGTTGCCACTGACCTGTCGGGCCTGATGCTCAACAATTGCAAGACCGGCGAGTACGACAGCCTGGCCATCGGTCGCGGACTGTCGCCGGAACGCCTGCAACGCTATTTCGACCCGAAAGGGCCGGGGCGCTGGGTGGTCAAGGCGCCGATCAAGAGCCGGGTGGAATTCCGCTCGTTCAACCTGCTCGACAGCTACGCAGCGCTGGGCAAGTTCGACATCGTGTTCTGCCGCAATGTGTTGATCTACTTCTCTGCCGAAGTGAAGAAAGACATCCTGTTGCGCATTCACAGCACGTTGAAGCCGGGCGGGTATCTGTTCCTTGGCGCGTCTGAGGCGCTGAACGGTTTGCCGGATCATTACCAGATGGTTCAATGCAGCCCGGGGATTATCTACAAGGCGAAATAACCGGTTCGCGGCAATACAAAAACGGGAGGCCCTCAAGGTCTCCCGTTTTTTATGCCTGAATGTTCTCTGCGAAACTCCATGGCTCCTCTGTAGGAGTGAGCCTGCTCGCGATAGCGGTCTACCAGATGCCACATAAGTGACTGATACACCGCAATCGCGAGCAGGCTCACTCCTACAA
>NZ_QETJ01000201.1:0-7723 GCF_003105095.1 Pseudomonas sp. NDM
GTGGGCAGGACGGTTTCTGGCACGTGAAGGCGATTTGGGCGAAGGGTGTCGTTGATTCGAATGACGCCAAAAGATCGCAGCCTTCGGCAGCTCCTACAGGAGATCGCATTCCAATGCAGGAGCTGCCGAAGGCTGCGATCTTTTGATCTGTGTCTCATAGTGGCACTGTGCAATTAAAGAAAGCCATCAACAGGCCGATTTGCTGACATCCTCCCCGTCTACACTGTGGGGCCAATCAGTCAGGGAGCACCCCATGAGCTTCGGCAAAACCACCCCGATCCTGCGGATCTTCGATGAGGCCAAGGCTGTAGAGTTTTACGTCGATTTTCTCGGTTTCAAGATCGACTGGCAGCATCGCTTCGAAGCGAATTATCCGCTGTATCTGCAGGTGTCGCGCGGTGAGTGTGTGCTGCATTTGTCCGAGCATCACGGCGATGCGTGCCCGGGTTCCGCGCTGCGTATCGAGACCGATGAACTGGAGGCGTTTCAGCAGCAGTTGATGGCCAAGGACTATACGTTTTCCCATCCGCAGATTCAGGCGATGCCGTGGGGGAGTCAGGACATGACCATTGCCGATCCGTTTGGTAATCGGTTGGTGTTTACCAATGCGATCAGTCTTTGATCTGCATGCCTGAGATCAAAAGCCCCTCACCCTAGCCCTCTCCCGGAGGGAGAGGGGACCGACCGAGTTGCCCGTGCTTCAAACGTCGACCTGAACGACCGTGTCGAATATGGATTCACAGCGATCATTTCTGGTCGGCGTATTTCGTGAGCATCGCACGGTCGGCCCCCTCTCCCTCTGGGAGAGGGCTGGGGTGAGGGCAATCCCTGACACCCCACAAAAACCAGCTCACACCAAATCCCCCAAAAACCCTCAATCAGTCGGCACCAACCGATCCAGCACGCGATTCACTGCCATCTCCGCGACCATCACAATCTGCGCAATGCCCTGCAACGTCTTGCGTTGCGCACCGTTCACCAGCCCCGCCTGATCGTTGAGCATCACCGTCGCCGACCCCAGGGTTTCGCAGGCATCGGCCAGCAGCGATTCGTTGTCGGCGTCGGGATTGGCCATGTACAGCGTGTTGGATTTGTAGGGCGGGGCCATGAATTCAGCGCTGGATGGGCCGAGGTAATGATCGAGGGCGCGGTCGGCGGCTTCGTGGAATTTCTTGGACTCGGGGGATTCGTAGGGCGATGCCGGGTCGGTGGGTGGCGGGTTTGGGGTTACTTTGAACATATCCAGATCCTCATTTTGGCTGGCCACCGCTTCCCTACTAAAGGAAGTGGAGGCAGCTGTGCGCAGGTTAGTAGACCGGGGATCTGGGAAACCGGCGCGCCCGAGGGCGCCCTGCGCACAGCCACCATGAAGTTCAGGCGAGACCTGACTGTCTGATGAACTATGCACCCCAAATACTCCGGGCTACTAAACCCGATCACTGATGGGCAGTGACGCAATCACAGTAGCGATGAGGTCTGGGGCGCACAAGCCGGCGGATTCTGGCGCAGGCGTAGGCAGCGGCGCAAGGAATTGTGGGTGGTTTCGCGGAATACCGGGTTGATTTAAACAGCTGCGGCAAAGATTGTTTAAGCGGTGTAGCGGCTGGCCTCATCGCGAGCAGGCTCACTCCTACAGTTGATCTTCGGTGTACGCGGATTTTGCATACGCCAAAAATCCTTGTAGGAGTGAGCCTGCTCGCGATAGGGCCGGCACATTCACCGCCGATTCCGCAACCGAAACTCCCCCGGCGGCATCCCGCGCCAGCTCTTGAACGTGCGATGAAACGAGCGCGGTTCGGTAAAGCCCAGATACTGCGCAATGTCCTGAATCGGCAACGTGCTATTAAGCAAATAGTGCTCCGCCAACTCCTGACGCAGCTCATCGAGAATCTGCTGATACGACGTCCCGGCCTGCTGCAATTGCCGCTGCAACGTGCGCACCGACACGCTGAGCTGCTCCGCCACTTGCTCCTTGCGCGGCAAGCCCTCCTTGAGCAAACCGCGCAGGATGTTCTTCACCTGCTGCGCCAGCGACGCCTCTTCCAGCGTCGCCAGCAAACCCATAGCGTGTTCTTCCAGGGTTCGCAGCAATTGCGCATCGGCCTGGCGCAGCGGCAACTGCAAATACGCCAGCGGCACCACCAGCGCCGAATACGCCTGATCGAACCGCACTGGGCAACCGAAAAACGCCTCGTACTCGGCCAGCGTCACCTCATCCGGACGCGCATGCTCCAGCCATACGCAGGCCGGCGACAGCTGCGTGTCGGCGATCCAGCGCGCGTAGTGCAGCCACGAACCGAGCACGTTTTCCACCAGATGCCGGCGAATCCGTGGCCGCTCGTAGCGGCAAGTCCAGATCAGATGCACGTGCTCGCCCAGCACCTCGGCGCGGCTGACGCCCATGTCGCCGACGAGTTTTTCGAATGGCATGATCCGGCTCATAGCATCGCCCAGCGTCGCGCAATTCATGGTGATGTAACCGAGCACGCTCCATGAATTGGGCAGGACAAAATTTGCCGCGTGCAGCCCGAACAAGCCATCGCCCGAGTGCTCGCAGAAATAGTCCAGCAAGCGCTCGTGAACCTCACCCGGCAGGCGCAAGGTGTTGTCGCTCAACTGCTGCGCCTGCAACCCGGCCGCCGCCAACGCAGGCTCGATGGCCATGCCCAACTGTTCGGCATGACGCAGGTATTTGAGCAGCGGCGGAACGGAAGTGAAGCCGAGGGATGGCATGGTCGCGGTCCTTTGATCGACGGCGCGTGAGCGAATGAATGCCGCAAGGTAAGTGGATTGCCCGGCGAATGTAAATGCCCCGACGTTTGGCGCCATTGGCTACAGGTTCTGGCCGGATGCGACCGTGACAGATCTCCAGCGCTGACTAGTATGCAAGCTTGATCCGACGGCAAAAAAAGGACACACGCATGCGACGCTGGAACGGCTGGGGAGAGGCAGGCACGGTGGTCGAACTGCCGGCCCAGGGCGCGACGTTTCTCCACGAACGCCTGGGCGCTGGCCGGGCGCTGCCCGATGCGACGTTGGCAGCGGCGTTGGCGCAAGTGCCGACCTCGCGCCTGGTGCCGCATCGCTTGTACAGCGTCGACACTCACGATCGCCTGCTGCACGCGCGCGGCCAAAGCCTGCCGGACTGGCTGGCGTTGCGCGAAGGTGCGCTGGGCACTTATCCCGATGCCGTGGCATTTCCGGAAACCGCCGAGCAGATCCGCCAATTGCTGGCGCTCGCCCATGATCAGGATCTGTGCCTGATTCCCTACGGCGGCGGCACTTCAGTGGCCGGACACATCAATCCGCCGACATCCGCGCGCCCGGTGCTGACGGTGTCGCTGGCGCGGATGAATCGCCTGACCGACCTCGACGAACAGAGCCTGCTGGCGACGTTCGGCCCCGGCGCCAGCGGGCCGCAAGTCGAAAGCCAATTGCGCGCGCGCGGCTACACGCTGGGGCATTTTCCGCAGTCGTGGGAGCTGTCGACGCTGGGCGGTTGGGTGGCCAGTCGTTCCAGCGGCCAGCAGTCGTTGCGCTACGGGCGGATCGAGCAATTGTTTGCCGGCGGCACCCTGGAAACGTTCGCCGGGCCTCTGCAGATTCCGACGTTCCCGGCGTCGGCCGCCGGCCCGGATCTGCGTGAAGTGGTGCTCGGTTGCGAAGGCCGTTTCGGGATCATTTCCGAGGTCAAGGTGCGGGTCAGTGCGTTGCCGGCGGACGAACGTTTCTACGGCGTGTTTCTGCCCGACTGGCCGCAGGCGCTGCAAGCGATCCGGCAACTGGCGCAGGCGCGCGTACCGCTGTCGATGCTGCGCCTGTCGAACGCGGTGGAAACCGAAACGCAACTGGCGCTGGCCGGCCATCCGCAGCAGATCGCCTGGCTGGAGAAGTACCTCAAGCTGCGCGGTGCCGGCGACGGCAAATGCCTGCTGACCTTTGGCGTCACCGGCAATCGCCAGCAAAACGCACTGTCGCTGAAACAGGCGCGCGCGCATCTGAAATCCTTCGGCGGCGTCTTCATTGGCACGCTGCTGGGCAAGAAGTGGGCGCAGAACCGCTTTCGTTTTCCCTACCTGCGCGAGAACCTGTGGAACGCCGGTTACGTGGTCGACACCCTCGAAACCGCCACCGACTGGAGCAACGTCGACCACTTGCTCAACCTGATCGAAAACAGCCTGCGCGACGCCTTGGCCGCCGAGGGCGAACGCGTGCATGTCTTCACCCATCTCTCGCACGTCTACGGCGAGGGCTCAAGCATCTACACCACCTATGTGTTTCGCCCGGCGGCGGACTATGCCGCAACGCTGGCGCGATGGCGGGCGCTCAAACACGCGGCCAGCCAGACCATCGTCGACCACCACGGCACCATCAGTCATCAGCACGGCGTCGGCAAGGATCACGCGCCCTATCTGCTACGGGAAAAAGGCCCGCTGGCGATGCAGACCTTGCAGGCGCTGAGCGAACATTTCGACCCGGAAGGGCGCCTCAATCCCGGCACGCTGTTGCCAGAGTCGCGGCCATGACGGCGGAATGGAACGCGCAATGGCGCGAGCAGATGCTGCCGACGCTGGCGGATCAAACCTGGGACCTGATCGTCGTCGGCGGCGGCATCAGCGGCGCCGGAATTGTCCGCGAAGCGGCGCGCCGGGGCTGGCGTTGTCTGCTGCTGGAGCAGCGGGATTTTGCCTGGGGCACCTCCAGCCGATCATCGAAAATGGTCCACGGCGGTTTGCGGTACATCGCCAAGGGCCAGTGGCGCCTGACCCGCGATTCGGTGCGCGAGCGTCAGCGACTCCTCGACGAAGCGCCGGGGCTGGTCGAGCCGATGAGTTTCATGATGCCGCACTATCGCGGCGGCTTTCCCGGGCCGCGCATCATGGGCAGCTTGCTCTCGGTGTACGACGCGCTGGCGGGGCGGCGCAACCATGCTTTTCATGACGCCCAGCAACTGCGTTTTCTCGCCCCGGGGGTGAAGGAAAACGGTTTGCTCGGCGGCAGCTGTTTTGTCGATGCACTGACCGATGACGCGCGGCTGGTGATGCGCGTACTGCGCGAGGCTCGGGATGACGGCGCGGTGGTGCTCAATGGTGTGCGGGTCACGCAACTGCTGCGTGAAGACGGGCGGGTGTGCGGGGTTCAGGTTAAGGATTGCGAGGGCGGCACGACGCTACAAGTGCGCTCCGCTGTGTTGGCCGTGGCCACGGGTGCATGGGCTGAGCGCTTGCGTCCCGCTGAAGCTGTGAAGCAATTGCGACCGTTGCGCGGTAGTCATCTGTTACTGCCGGGCTGGCGCTTGCCGGTGGCGCAGGCGTTCACCTTTCTGCATGAGCGCGACCGGCGCCCGGTGTTTGTCTTTCCCTGGGAAGGCGCGACGGTGGTCGGCACCACGGACCTCGATCACCGCGACGATCTCGACCAGAGCGCGCGCATTTCCAGCGAAGAACTCGACTACCTGCTCGCCGCCTGTCAGCAGCAATTTCCCGGTGCCGAAATACGCGTCGACGACGTGCTCTCGACTTGGTCAGGCGTGCGCCCGGTGGTGGGCAGCGCGGCGGGTGCGCATCAAGACAAACCATCTAACGAAACCCGCGAACATGTGCTGTGGCAGGAGCCCGGTTGCGTGACGTTGGCCGGTGGAAAACTGACCACATTTCGTCCGCAAGCGATCGAAGTGCTCAAGGCTTGTGCGGCGATGCTTGGGCGTTCTTTTGTCGACGACGGCGCGCCGGTGTTCGCCGCTGTGCCGCCGCTGACGATTGCGGGACTGAGCGGCAATCAATGGCGACGCTTGGCCGGGCGTCAGGGTCGAGACCTGCCGAGGCTGGCGCAATTGCTCGGCGAACTCGGTCTGGAAACGGTTGGGGCCAGCGATACGTTGTGGGCAGAACTGGCGTTCGCCTGCGAGGCGGAAATGATTCTGCACCTGGATGATCTGTTGCTGCGCCGCACCCGTTTGGGCCTGTTGCTGCCGCGCGGTGGCGAGGATTATTTGCCTGCGATCCGCACGCTGTGCCAGCCACGATTGGCTTGGAACGATGAGCGCTGGCAAACGGAAATCCAGCGCTACCGCTTGCTGTGGCTGCGCGATCATGGCTTGCCGGAGATCACGCCATGAAATACCTATTAGCGATCGACAACGGCACCCAGAGCGTGCGTGCGCTGCTCTTCGATCTGCACGGCAATCTGCTCGGCAAAGGCAAAGTCGATCTGCAGGCGTACTACTCGACGCAACCCGGTTGGGCCGAGCAGGATCCGGAATATTACTGGGCGAAACTCGGCGAGGCCTGTCAGCAACTCTGGCAGCAGACCGGCATCGACCGTGCGCAGATTGCCGGCGTGTCCCTGACCACCCAGCGCGGCACCGTGATCAATGTCGATGCCGAGGGCAAACCGCTGCGCCCGGCAATTGTCTGGCTCGATCAACGTCAGACTGAAGTCGAGGGCGGCATCAAAGGGCCGTGGGGCTGGCTGTTCAAACTGGTCGGCGCCCAAGCAACGGTGGATTATTTCCGCGCCCAGGCCGAGGCCAACTGGATCGCCCGGCATCAACCCGAGGTGTGGGCGGCGACTGACAAATATTTACTGCTTTCTGGCTTTCTTACCCATCGCTTGTGCGGGCGCTTCGTCGATTCCGTGGGCTGCTGCGTCGGCTATCTGCCCTTCGACTTCAAACGGCTGAAATGGGCGGCCCCGCGTGACTGGAAATGGCAGGCACTGGCGGTGCGCCCGCAGCAGTTGCCGACCCTGCACAAACCCGGCGAAACCCTCGGCCACATCACGGCCGAAGCCGCCCGGCACACCGGCATTCCCGAAGGCCTACCGCTGATTGCCGCTGGCGCGGACAAGGCCTGCGAAGTGATCGGCTCCGGCGTGGTCGATGCGAGCACCGTGTGCCTGTCCTACGGCACCACCGCGACCATCACCAGCACCCGCTCGCGCTACCTGGAAATCGTCCCGCTGATCCCGCCCTATCCCTCGGCCGTGCCCGATCAGTACAACTGCGAAGTGATGATCTATCGCGGCTACTGGATGGTCAGCTGGTTCAAGAACCAGTTCGGCCTGCGCGAGATGCAACAGGCGAAAGCACAAGGGATCGAACCGGAGCAACTGTTTGACGCCTTGGTCGATGAAGTGCCGCCGGGCTCGATGGGCCTGATGCTGCAACCCTACTGGTCACCGGGGATTCGCGAACCGGGCGTGGAAGCCAAAGGCGCGATGATCGGCTTCGGCGACGTGCACACCCGCGCGCATATTTACCGCGCGATTCTCGAAGGACTGGCCTACGCGCTGCGCCAAGGCATGGAGAATATCGAGCGACGCTCAAAGGTCTCGATCAAACGCCTGCGCGTCGCCGGCGGCGGCTCACAAAGTGACGCCGCCATGCAACTGACCGCCAACATCTTCGGCCTGCCGGCCGAGCGTCCGCATGTGTATGAAGCGTCCGGGTTGGGGGTGGCGATTTGTTGTGCGGTGGGGTTGGGATTGCATAAGGATTTCCCATCGGCCATTGCCGCGATGACTCGGGTGGGGGCGGTGTTCACGCCGCAGCCTGAGGCGCACAAGATTTACCAGCAACTGTACAGAGAAGTGTATTTGCGGATGTATCGGCAGCTTAAACCGCTTTATCAGAGCATCCGCAAAATAACCGGATATCCCGTGTAGGAGTGAGCCTGCTCGCGATAGCGGAGTGTCAGTCAGCCTACCTGTTACTGACCCACCG
>NZ_QETJ01000202.1:0-7605 GCF_003105095.1 Pseudomonas sp. NDM
GTTTTGCTGGTCGCTTATTGCGCACCGGATGTCGAAAAGCCTTTCAAAGCTTCGCGGTCAGGCTCGGTCCCACAGGTTGAATGTATTTCAAGGTGGGGGCGAGCCTGCTCGCGAAGAGGGCATTAGCAGCAGCGAGTCAATCGTGGTTGGCTTCACCTCGGTAAAACAGCGAATACCCCACCTGCCCCACCGCTTCATTGAGCAACTGCCCGCTCTGCCAGATCGACTTGAACTCCGGCAGCCAGCCACCGAAAGGCCGGGCGTTATCGGTGCCAAGAAAACCCACCGGCGCTGGCACTACTTCGAATCCCGCCTGTTGAAAACTCCACACCGCGCGCGGCATATGCCACGCCTGTGTCACCACGACGACCCGTTTGATCCCCTGCGGCAAGAGAATATCCGCCGTGAACCGCGCGTTTTCCCATGTGGTGCGGCTCTCGCCTTCCTGCCAGCGCACGCTCACGTCGAAGTCATCACGCAACGAATCCGCCATCAATTTCGCCTCGGTCGGTGGCGTGCCGTAATGCAGGCCGCCGCTGGTCAGGATCGGCAAGCCCGAGGCCTTGGCCAGGCGCGCCGCGTAACGCTGACGCTCGAGACCGACGCCGGTTGGCTGGTCTTCGCCCCAGGCGAGATCACCGCGCTCACGTCCCGAGCCCAACACCACAATAGCTTCGGCGCGTTGCCCCAACGTCGCCCATTCCTGCCGGGCCAGCGGCGGCTCGCGCTCCAATGCCTTGGCGCTCCATTGCACCACGACCGGCAGGCTCATCAGCCACAGGCCGCCAAAGCCAAGGGCAAAACACACGCCAGCCAGACGCGGTCGCGAGCGGCGCAGCCACCAGGCGGCCAGCAACAGCAGCAAGAGAATGCCGGGCGGCAATAAAAGTTGTTTGATGAAATATCGAAAGGGCATCGGGCATCTCCAAAGATGCCCGAAGCCTAAGAGTGTTAATCAAGGGTTACAACCAATAGGCGGGATCCTGTAGCAAAAGATCCGTTCCCGACCTGCCATGCGCTTACTTGGCCTGCACAGAGCGAACCTTGCCGGTGTCTCTGCGCGGCGCCTTGTCCTTGAGCCAGATGACCTTGGCCGAATGTGCTGCATCGAGCTGCTTCACTGCTTGAGACAGGCATCCCTGCGTTTCACGTTCACTGCGATCCAGATAGGCCTTGACCAGTTTGAACTCGGCGGGGCTCAAGCCACGCAATTCCAGTTCCAGGGGGCGCTCGTCGCGCAGCCGGTCAGCGGTTTTCACGGCGTCCAGCGCCATGCCCAGACGATCGATCAACCTTTCGTACAACTCGGGTTTCGTTACGTTTTTTTTCCGTTGCTCCACCATCCCTCACCTCATTGAAGATAAGACTCACTCCCCAGTTAGAGCTTAGCTTCGCTGCACGAACCGGCTACACGCCGCGACCAACGGCCCTCGCCACGCAAACCCTCTGGCAAACAGCTGTAATCAGGGTTTCCCTCGGCCAAGCGCGGTCATGTATGCTACGGCGCTTCCTGTCATTCCACTTCCAGCGCACTCGGGCGATCCCGAATGCAGCCGTCGAAGCGGATTAGGCCACCCCTATCCAGTACAAAAGTAGCCATGCACGAACAATATCAGCCACGTGAGATCGAAGCCGCCGCCCAGTCGTTCTGGGATGAGCAAAAGTCCTTTGAAGTCAGTGAACAGCCAGGCAAGGAAACCTACTACTGCCTGTCGATGTTCCCGTACCCCAGCGGCAAGCTGCACATGGGCCACGTGCGCAACTACACCATCGGCGACGTGATCTCGCGCTACCAGCGCATGCAAGGCAAGAATGTTCTGCAGCCAATGGGTTGGGATGCGTTCGGCATGCCGGCGGAAAACGCCGCGATGAAGAACAACGTGGCGCCCGCCAAGTGGACCTACGAGAACATCGCCTACATGAAGTCGCAGCTGCGCAGCCTCGGCCTCGCGGTCGACTGGTCCCGTGAAGTGACCACCTGCAAGCCCGACTACTACCGCTGGGAACAATGGCTGTTCACTCGCCTGTTCGAAAAAGGCGTGATCTACCGCAAGAACGGCACCGTGAACTGGGACCCGGTCGACCAGACCGTGCTGGCCAACGAGCAAGTCATCGACGGACGCGGCTGGCGCTCCGGCGCGCTGATCGAAAAGCGCGAAATCCCGATGTACTACTTCAAGATCACTGCCTATGCGGACGAGCTGCTGGAGAGCCTCGACGAACTGACTGGCTGGCCGGAGCAGGTCAAGACCATGCAGCGCAACTGGATCGGTAAGTCCCGCGGCATGGAAGTGCAGTTTCCGTACAACGTCGACTCGATCGGCGAAGCCGGCACCCTGAAAGTCTTCACCACCCGTCCGGACACCCTGATGGGCGCGACCTACGTCGCCGTGGCGGCCGAGCACCCGCTGGCGACCCTGGCCGCGCAAAACAATCCCGAGCTGCAAGCGTTCATCGCTGAATGCAAGGGCGGCAGCGTCGCTGAAGCCGACGTCGCCACCCAGGAAAAGAAAGGCCTGCCGACCGGCCTGTTCGTCGAGCACCCGCTGACCGGTGAAAAACTGCCGGTGTGGGTCGCCAACTACGTGCTGATGCACTACGGCGACGGCGCAGTCATGGCGGTCCCGGCGCACGACGAGCGCGATTTCGAATTCGCCCACAAGTACAACCTGCCGGTGAAATCGGTAGTGCGCACCAGCTCCGGTGACACCAACCAAGCGCCGTGGCAAGACGCCTATGGCGAGCACGGCACGCTGATCAACTCCGGTGAGTTCGACGGCCTCGACTTCGCTGGCGCGTTCGACGCCATGGAAGTGGCCCTGATCAAGAAAGAGCTGGGCGCCTCGCGCACCCAGTTCCGCCTGCGCGACTGGGGCATCAGCCGCCAGCGCTACTGGGGCTGCCCGATCCCGATCATCCACTGCGCTGCGTGCGGTGACGTACCGGTGCCGGAAGATCAACTGCCGGTCGTATTGCCTGAAGACGTGGTGCCGGACGGCGCCGGTTCGCCGCTGGCGCGCATGCCCGAGTTCTACGAGTGCACTTGCCCGAAATGCGGCCAGCCTGCCAAGCGTGAAACCGACACCATGGACACCTTCGTCGAGTCGTCGTGGTACTACGCCCGTTACGCCTCCCCGCACTTCGAGGGTGGTCTGGTCGAGAAATCCGCCGCCGATCACTGGCTGCCGGTGGATCAGTACATCGGTGGCATCGAACACGCCATTCTTCACCTGCTCTATGCGCGCTTCTTCCACAAGCTGATGCGCGATGAAGGTCTGGTCAGCTCCAACGAGCCGTTCAAGAACCTGCTGACCCAAGGCATGGTGATCGCCGAAACCTACTATCGTCGCGAAGCCAACGGCGCCTACACCTGGTTCAACCCGGCCGACGTCGAACTCGAACGCGACAGCAAAGCCAAGGTCATCAGCGCCAGGCTGAAATCCGACGGCCTGCCGGTGGAAATCGGCGGCACCGAGAAGATGGCCAAGTCGAAGAACAACGGCGTCGACCCGCAGTCGATGATCGACCAGTTCGGTGCCGACACTTGCCGCCTGTTCATGATGTTCGCCTCGCCGCCCGACATGAGTGCGGAATGGTCGGACTCCGGCGTTGAAGGCTCGCACCGTTTCCTCAAGCGTGTCTGGCGTCTGGCGCAAGCCCACGTCACCCAAGGCTTGCCGGGCAAGCTTGAGGTTGGCGCTCTGAGCGACGAGCAGAAATCCGTGCGTCGCGCGATCCACCTGGCGATCAAGCAGGCCAGCCATGACGTCGGCCAAAACCACAAATTCAACACCGCCATCGCGCAAGTCATGACGCTGATGAACGTGCTGGAAAAAGCCGCCCAAGGCACCGAACAGGATCGCGCGCTGCTGCACGAAGGTCTCGAAGCGGTCACTTTGCTGCTGGCACCGATCACCCCGCATATCAGCCATGAATTGTGGAAACAGTTGGGTCACGCCGATGCGGTGATCGATGCCGGCTGGCCGGCGGTGGACGAAAGCGCTCTGGTGCAGGACAACTTGACCCTGGTCATTCAGGTCAACGGTAAACTGCGCGGCCAGATCGAAATGCCGGCCAGCGCCACCCGCGAGGAAATCGAAGCCGCCGCGCGCGTCAACGAGAACGTGCTGCGGTTCGTCGACGGCCTGACCATTCGCAAAGTGATTGTGGTGCCGGGCAAACTGGTCAACATCGTCGCCAGCTAAATTGGATCGGGTGTCGGGTTCGCCTGGCACCCAGTAAAACCTTTCGGGCCGCAGAGTCGGCTCACCTGGTTTCAAGGGGAGCAACACAATGATCAAACGCAATCTGCTGGTGATGGGCCTCGCCGTTCTGCTGAGCGCCTGCGGTTTCCAGTTGCGTGGTACCGGCACCAACGAACTGTCGATCAAGGAACTCGACCTGAGCGCGCGCAATGCCTACGGCGAAACCGTGACGCAACTGCGTCAGGTGCTGGAGTCCAGTGGCGTCAAGATCTACAGCGGCGCGCCGTACAAGCTGTTTCTGGCTGACGAGCAGGAAAGCCAGCGCATCCTCAGCTACGCCGGTGCCGGTCGTACAGGCGAATATCAGGTCAGCACAGTGCTGAGCTACGATATCCGCGGCGAGAAGAACCTGTCGCTGCTCAGCGACAAGCTCGAAGTGCAGAAAGTCTTCATTCATGACGGCAACAACCTCGTCGGTTCCGATCAGGAAGCCAACGATGCCCGTCGCGAAATCCGCCGCGAACTGGTACAGCGCATGATGCTGCGCCTGCAACAGCTGACTCCGGGGCAATTGCAGCAACTGCAGCAAGCCGCCAATGACCGCGCCAAGGCCGAAGCCGACGCGCTGGAAGCGGCACAAAAGGCTGAAGCGGAAACTCCGCGTCAGTCGCCGCTCGAAATCCCGCAGCAGTAAGACGGCCGGGGCGCTCAGGCGCCCCGCTCGCCCTTCCTTATGAAGCTCACCCCCGCGCAACTCGGCAAACACCTGCAAGGCGCACTCGCGCCGGTCTACATCATCAGCGGCGATGACCCGTTGCTGTGTCAGGAAGCCGCCGATGCCATCCGCAGTGCTGCTCGCCAGCAAGGTTTCGACGAACGTCAGGTCTTCGCCGCCGACGCCAATTTCGATTGGGGGACGTTGCTGCAGGCCGGTGCCAGCATGTCGCTGTTCGCCGAAAAACGCCTGTTGGAGCTGCGTCTGCCGTCGGGCAAACCGGGCGACAAAGGCGCGGCCGCGCTGATCGAATATTGCTCGCGCCCCGCCGAAGATACGCTGCTGCTGATCAGCTTGCCGAAGCTCGATGGCAGTGCGCAGAAAACCAAGTGGGGCAAGGCCCTGGTCGAAGGCCAGCAAACCCAGTTCGTGCAGATCTGGCCGGTGGATGCCAATCAACTGCCGAGCTGGATTCGTCAACGATTGTCACAGGCAGGCCTGTCGGCCAGTCAGGACGCTGTCGAATTGATTGCCGCGCGTGTCGAAGGCAACCTGCTCGCCGCCGCCCAGGAAATCGAAAAACTGAAGTTGATGGCCGAAGGTGGGCAGATCACCGTCGAAACCGTGCAGGCCGCCGTGGCCGACAGTGCGCGGTTTGACGTGTTCGGCCTGACCGACGCGGTGCTCAACGGCGAACCGGCTCACGCCCTGCGCATGCTCGAAGGTCTGCGCGGTGAAGGCGTCGAGCCGCCTGTGATCCTTTGGGCGCTGGCGCGGGAGTTGCGCCTGCTGGCCAATATTTCCCTGCAATACACCCAGGGCACACCGCTGGACAAGTGCTTCAGCCAGTCGAAACCGCCGGTCTGGGACAAGCGCAAGCCGCTGATGAGCAAGGCCCTGCAACGCTATTCGGCGCAACGCTGGGCGCAGCTGCTGCTCGAAGCCCAGCGTATCGATGCGCAGATCAAGGGTCAGGCCGCGGGTTCGCCGTGGATGAGCCTTAGCCGTCTGGCTTTATTGATGTCAGGCCAGCGACTGTCATTGCCTGCTGAATAAGATCAAAAGATCGCAGCCTTCGGCAACTCCTACACCGATCCCTGTAGGAGCTGCGGCACGCTGCGATCTTTTGATCTTGTTTTCCTACAAACACTGCCCATATTTGTCCTATAGACAGATGCCCGACATCGGCAGATTATTCCCCCCGCAAAACTCACCTCACCGAGAGAACCCTCATGAGCAAAAAGCCTGCAAAGCATGGCCCCAACAAGGCCAAATCCATCGTCGCCCAGCCCTTGTTCCGCAGCCGCCAGGAACGACCTTCCAAGGGCAAAGGCAGCTACCGCCGCGAAGCCTTCCAGGCTGACAACTGGGAGGCTTCTTGTTTTCTGGCTGCCTGAAGCGCACTACCCCCCGCTCATGTTAAGGTCTGCACCTGATTCGTTTCCCCTGGAACTGTGCATGCCCCCAAGTCTTTCCCGTCGTTGGCCTGTTCGCCAATTGATCGCTGCCTCCAGCTTCATTCTGCTTGTCGCCTGCGCGGAAAAACCCACCGCCGCCGATGCACAACCGCTTCAAGCCGCCCCGGTCACCACGGCCCCAGCGATCATTCCGCCGGTAGTGCCGTCCACCGACCCGCTCGATATTCAACCGACCCAGACCTTTGCCGAATGGCAGGCCGGTTTCCGCAAGGATGCCCTCGCCGCGGGGATTCGTGCCGAGCTGTTCGATCAGGCATTTGCCAATGTCAGCTTCGACGCCAGCGTGATTCGTGCCGATCGCAGTCAGCCAGAGTTCTCCCGCCCCGTGTGGGAATACCTCGACGGCGCGCTGTCGCCACTGCGCGTACGCAAAGGCCAGGCGTTGATCAGCCAGTACGCCGACATTCTGCAAAGCATCGAGCAGCGTTATGGCGTTGATCGCCAGGCGTTGGTGTCGGTGTGGGGCATGGAAAGCAATTTCGGCCAGTTCCAGGGCAGCAAGTCGGTGATCAACTCGCTGGCCACGCTCGCCTACGAGGGGCGTCGCCCGGGCTTTGCTCACGCGCAATTGATCGCCGCCCTGCAGATTCTGCAACAGGGCGATATCACACCGGAGAAGATGCTGGGTTCCTGGGCCGGTGCAATGGGCCAGACGCAGTTCATTCCCACCACCTACAACACCCATGCGGTGGACTTTGACGGTGACGGTCGCCGCGACATCTGGGGCAGCCCGGCGGATGCGCTGGCTTCGACTGCGCATTACCTGCAAAGCTCGGGCTGGCAGCGTGGCCAGCCATGGGGCTTCGAAGTGCAACTGCCGAGCGGTTTCAACTACACCCTGGCGGACGGCGCGATTCGTAAAAGCGTGGCTGAATGGCGGCAACTGGGCGTGAACCTGCCGAACGGCGCTCAGGTTCCGGCAGGTTCAGAACAACTGTCCGCCGCCCTGCTGCTGCCCGCCGGCTATCGTGGCCCGGCGTTTCTGATCCTCGACAACTTCCGGGCGATTCTCAAGTACAACAATTCATCGTCCTATGCACTGGCAGTGAGTCTGTTGTCCGAGCGTTTCGAAGGTGCAGGCCTGATCGATGGCAACTGGCCGAAAGATGTTTTTCAACACATCGACGCCAACGTGGGTCGCCAGATGTTGCGCGGTGACGACCATGCCGTTTTCCGCCGCAACCGGCGCCACCGATGCCGCGTTAGC
>NZ_QETJ01000203.1:0-7584 GCF_003105095.1 Pseudomonas sp. NDM
CCACATAAGGGGCCGCTGCGCTGCCCAGCGGGAGCAGGCTCCCTCGCCACAGGTTCATCATCGAGCAGCAATGCGGTGTTTCCGGCCATGAAATCGCGGCTTATATCACTGAGGGATGCGTACGAGACGCGTCCCGGCTCTTTAAGAGAACTGACGAATGACCCTGAAGACCATCGAAGGTACCTTCATCGCCCCTAAAGGCCGCTACGCTCTGGTAGTGGGCCGTTTCAACAGCTTCGTGGTTGAAAGCCTGGTCAGCGGTGCCGTTGATGCCCTGGTTCGCCACGGCGTGAGCGAAGGCGACATCACCATCATCCGCGCACCGGGCGCCTTCGAAATCCCGCTGGTTGCGCAGAAAGTCGCCCAGAAAGGCGAGTTCGCAGCCATCATCGCCCTCGGCGCGGTCATTCGTGGCGGTACTCCGCACTTCGAATACGTGGCTGGCGAGTGCACCAAAGGCCTGGCCCAGGTCTCCATGGAGTTCGGCGTACCGGTCGCGTTTGGCGTACTGACCGTTGATTCCATCGAGCAAGCCATCGAGCGTTCCGGCACCAAGGCCGGTAACAAAGGTGCCGAAGCTGCCCTGTCCGCTCTGGAAATGGTCAGCCTGCTGGCGCAGTTGGAGGCCAAGTGATTAGCGACGAAAGCGATCGTTTCAACCCGCGCGATCCGAAACCTGCGGATGCCGGCAAGCCGTCGAAAAGCGCCAAGCGTCGCGAAGCCCGTCAGCTCGCGACCCAGGCGCTGTACCAATGGCACATGGCCAAGCAATCGCTGAACGAGATCGAAGCGCAGTTTCGCGTTGATAACGATTTCACCGATGTCGACGGTGCCTACTTCCGCGAAATCCTTCACGGGGTTCCGCAGTTCAAGACCGAAATCGACACCGCCCTGACGCCGTGCCTGGATCTGACGATCGAAGAGCTGGACCCGGTTGAACTGGCGGTTCTGCGCCTGTCGACCTGGGAGCTGCTCAAGCGTGTCGACGTGCCGTACCGCGTTGTGATCAACGAAGGTATCGAGCTGGCCAAAGTGTTCGGTTCGACCGACGGCCACAAGTTCGTCAACGGCGTGCTCGACAAGCTGGCCCCGCGCCTGCGTGAAGCTGAAGTGAAGGCGTTCAAGCGCTGATCGGCGCTTGAATACTTTTTCTCGGCCATGGGCGAGTTTGAGCTGATCCGCAATTTCTTCGCCGCCGCGCCTTGTGCGCAGGGCGGCGAGGGCGTTGCTTTGGGGATCGGCGACGACTGCGCCTTGCTGGCAGTTCCCGCAGGGGAACAGCTGGCGGTTTCCACCGATACGCTGGTGGCCGGTGTGCATTTCGCCGACCCCTGCGACCCGTTTCTGCTCGGTCAGCGTTCGCTGGCCGTCGCGGTCAGCGATCTGGCCGCCATGGGTGCCGCGCCCGTTGCCTTTACTCTTGCCCTGACTTTACCAACGGTGACTGCCGATTGGCTGCAAGCCTACGCCCGTGGTTTGAACCAGATGGCGCAAGGCTGCGGCGTGGCACTGGTCGGCGGTGATACTACGCGCGGGCCGTTGAGCCTGACGGTCACCGTGTTCGGCCGCGTACCTGCAGGGCAGGCGTTGACCCGCAGCGGCGCGCAGTCCGGTGATCTGCTCTGTGTCGGTAGCGAACTGGGCAATGCGGCCGGCGCCTTGCCGTTGGTGCTGGGCCAGCGTGATGCCGCGCCCGAGGTCGGCCAGCCGCTGCTCGATCATTACTGGTCACCACAGCCGCAACTGGCGCTCGGTCAGGCTCTGCGCGGCAAGGCCACGGCGGCGCTGGACATCTCCGACGGCCTGCTCGCCGATTGCGGGCATATCGCGCTGGCCTCCGGGGTGCGACTTGAAATTGAACGCGAGCGCGTACCGTTGTCGGATGCTTTAGTCGCGTTTCTCGGTCAGCGCGGTGCCGAGCGCGCGGCATTGAGCGGGGGCGACGACTACGTGCTGGCCTTCACCTTGCCGTCCGCCGCGTTGCCGGCACTGCTGGGCGATGGCTGGCCGATCCATGTGATCGGGCGCGTGGCGTCGGGCCAGGGCGTGGTCCTGCTGGATCGTGACGGGCGCGACATCACTCCGCAAATCCGCGGCTACCAACACTTTCAGGAGACACCGTGACAGATCACCCGAAACAGGTCCCTGCCGAATTCGTGCCTCCTTCGGTCTGGCGCAATCCGTGGCATTTCCTCGCGTTCGGCTTCGGCTCCGGCACCTTGCCCAAGGCGCCGGGCACGTGGGGCTCGCTGGTGGCGCTGCCGTTCATTCCGTTGTGGCAGATGCTGCCCGACTGGGGTTACTGGCTGATGCTCGGCATCACCATGCTGTTCGGCTTCTGGCTGTGCGGCAAAGTCGCTGACGACCTGCGCGTGCATGACCACGAAGGCATCGTCTGGGACGAAATGGTCGGCATGTGGATCACCCTGTGGCTGGTGCCGGAAGGCTGGTACTGGTTGCTCGCGGGTTTTCTGGTATTCCGCTTCTTCGATATTCTCAAGCCGTGGCCGATCCGCTGGATCGACAAGCATGTGCATGGCGGCGTCGGCATCATGCTCGACGACGTGCTCGCCGGTGTCTTCGCCTGGCTGGCGATGCAAGGGCTGGTCTGGGTATTCGCCTGATTCGACTCACGTGAGGAAACAAGCAATGCTGCGACGCGGGTTGGCCCTGCTGGTTCTGGCTCTGCTGGGCACGTTCGCCCATGCGCACGCCGCCGCGCCTGTACCCGCGGTCATCCATCTGGCCAGCGAAGACTGGGAAGACTACACCGCCGCCGATGGCCATGGTCTGGCCTGGGACGTGCTGCGCAAAGTCTTCGAGCCGGCCGGGGTGAAGCTGGATATCCGCACGGTGCCGTACACCCGTTCGATCGGGCTGGTGCAGTTGAAGGAAGTCGACGCGCAGGTCGGCTCCTACCGCGACGAAGCCGAGCACGTGTTGTACCCGCAATGGAATTTCGACTCCGATCACGTTTACGCACTTGGCCTGGCCAGCAGCCCGCCACCGACTCAGGCAACCTTGGGCAAATACCGCCTGGCCTGGGTGCGCGGCTACCGCTACGACAACTACCTGCCGAACATTAAACGCTTCAACCAGATCGAACGGCGCACCGGCATTCTGCTGATGCTCAAGCAGGGGCGGGCCGACTACTACATCGACGCGCTGACCGAGATTCAGGCGGTCATGCGCGATGCGGCGGATCCGGCGCAGTACCGTTATTCGCATCTGGCTGAATTGCCGCTGTTTCTCGGTTTCGCCGATACCCCACAGGCCCGGACGTTGATGGCGCTGTATGACCGGCGCATGGCGGAGCTGGTGAAGAGCGGAGAGTTGAAGGCGATCTTCGCGAAGTGGCAGCAGCCATATCCGTTCAACCCGAACTGAGGCCCCACACAAACCCCCTGTAGGAGTGAGCCTGCTCGCGATAGCGGACTGACATTCAGCAATGATGTCGTCTGATCAACCGCTATCGCGAGCAGGCTCACTCCTACAAGGAACCGATGCAGGGCAGTCTGTCATCAAACTTTTTGATGGTTATGCCCGATAATTCAGCCTGAGCGTCCACAGGAACCTGCTGTTACAATGCCGGCCTGCGAATTTTCAGTCTTCTAGATCAGGAGCACATCGGTGCCTGTCGTCTTCGTCGCCGCTTCCAAGCTGCCAACGCCTTTTGCGCAATTCACCATGCACGGCTTTCTCGATGAGAGTACCGGGCGTGAGCACGTCGTGCTGAGCCTCGGTGAATTTGCCGATGGCGCCCCGGTACTTGGCCGCCTGCACTCCGAATGCCTGACCGGCGATGCCTTGTTCAGCCAGCGCTGCGACTGCGGCTCGCAACTGGAAGCCGCGTTGCAGGCGATCGCCCGCGAAGGCCGTGGCGTGCTGCTGTATCTGCGTCAGGAAGGCCGCGGCATCGGGCTGCTGAACAAGATTCGCGCCTACGAGTTGCAGGACGGCGGCGCCGACACCGTGGAAGCCAACGAGCGCCTGGGCTTTGCCGCCGATCAGCGTGATTACGCCATGTGCCTGCCGATGCTCGAGCATTTGGGCGTGAAATCCCTGCGTTTGATGACCAACAACCCGCGCAAGGTCAAAGCGCTGACCGACATGGGCATCGTCGTCGCCGAACGCGTGCCGCTGCACACTGGCCACAATCCGCACAACAAACTCTACCTGGCCACCAAGGCCAGCAAGCTCGACCACATGATGGGCAACGAGCATCAGGGCGAGGTCGACCGCGCGTGACTCGCGGCCAGGTGCGACGTCGGCTGTCGGTGGCCTGGTGGCAATACCTGGCGTTGGCCCTGTTGCCGCTGTTCGTGCTCAACGCGCTGTTTGGCGAAGGCCAGGGCCTGTTGCCAGTGTTGGCGATGCCCTTGTTCATCGCCGGCGTCGCCTCGATGTTTGTCAGTCTGAAATATTTCGCTCGCTACAAACACGCGCTGATCGCCACGCAAAAAGCCCTCGATACTGCCGATGAACCCGCTGCGTGGATCGCCTTGGCGGCGCGTCGGCGCGCAGCGTTGCTGGTGGCATCTTTGCCGGCGTGGATCGGCGCCCTGGCGGTATTCGTCGGCCTCGAAGCCGTGCCGTTGATGCTGCTGGCGCTGTCCACCGCCGTGCTGTTCTACCTCTACCGAATCCCGCGTCAACTCGGTTGATGCGTTGCCTGTGGCTGGCGGTTCTGCTGCTCGCCCTGAGCAGCCCGGCGTTGGCCGGATTGCGGGTAGTCAGCCTCGCGCCGTCGCTGTCTGAAATTGTCGTTGAACTGGATTCCGCCGATCTGCTGGTCGGCGTGCTGGATGCGGGCGAGCGTCCGGCGGCGATTGCAGATGTTCCGTCTGTGGGCCGCTATGGCCAGCTCGACATGGAACGCTTGCTCAGTCTCAAACCGGATCTGCTCTTGCTCTGGCCCGGCAGCGTTGGCGCAGGGCAGCGCGATCAGCTCAAGCGCCTGAACATTCCCACCTTCATCGCCGAGCCGCATACGTTGACGCAACTCGCCGCGCAGATCGAAGCCATTGCCGAACAGCTCGGGCGTCCTGAACGTGGGGCGAAACGGGCGGCCGAATTGCGCGCGCAGCTGGAGGGTATGCGTCAGCGTTATCAGCGTGATGTACCGTTGCGTGTGTTCTATCAGGTCTGGGACAAGCCGCTGTACACCGTCGGGGGCGGGCAGATCATCAGCGATGCACTTGAAGTGTGCGGCGCACGCAATGTGTTCGCCGACTTGAATCTGCCGGCGCCGCAGGTGAGCATCGAGGCAGTGTTGCAGCGAGATCCCGAGGTGATTGTTGCCAGTGATCAGGCCCAGCTAGGGGCGTGGAAGGTCTGGCCGCAGGTGGCGGCGGTCAGGCAGGGGAGGCTGCTATTGGTCACTGATAAAGGCCTCGAGCGACCGAGCGGGCAGATGATCAGCGCCACCGCCAAGCTTTGCCAATTGATCGCGCCGGATCGGTAGATCGTATCGCCTGTATTCGCGTGCAGGCTCGCTCCCACACTGGACTTGCGGTGAAAACAAAAGGTGTGGCCGCACTCCGTCTACTGTGGGAGCGAGCCTGCTCGCGAAGAGGCCAGCCCGCCAATAAAAATCTCAACTCAGAGTTCAGGGGTCCAGGTCACCCCGAACATCCACGCCCGACCTTCTTCGCGATAGCCATACTGCGCGCCGTCATAGCTGTAATTCGCCCGGCTGTAACCCTTGTCCAGCAGGTTGTCGACCTTCAGATCCAGCTTGATCTCACGGTTCAACGCCCAACTGCTGCGCAGTCCGAATGTGCCGTAGCCACCCAGCGATTGGGTGCTGTTCAGATCATCGTAACTGCCGCTGACCAATTGCCAACTGGCGCCGAGCCCCAAACGATCGAACTGCCGATCCACATCCCAACTGGCTGTGCGCCGCGCCCGTCGCGCCAGGGTGTGGCCGGTATCGCGATCGCGCGGATCAATGATCGCCACGCCAAGATTGCTCTGCCAGCCGAACAGCTCATGCTTGAGCGCCGCTTCGAAGCCATTGATCCGCGCCGACGCAACGTTCTGTGGGCGTGAGTTGCTGCCGAAGATGATCGCGTCTTCCAGATCGGTGCGGTAAATCGAGGCTTCCAGCCGCGCGCTGTCGCTCAACTGGCTACGCCATTGCAGTTCGTAGCTTTTCGAGGTCTCCGGTTTCAGGTCGGGATTGCTGAAATTCGGGTAGTACAGGTCGTTGAAGGTCGGCGCGCGGAAACCTTCGCTGTAGCTCAGCAGCAGATCGTTATCCGAATTCAGGAGCAGGGTGAAGGTGCCGCTCCAGGTGTTCTGGGTACCGAACTGTTGGTTGTCGTCGTGGCGCAGGCCGATCTCGGTGGAAAAACTGTCCGCCTGATAACGATGCTGGATAAAGGCTGCGCGGTTCCAGCGGCTGTCCTCGTCAAACGCAGTGCTGCTGTTGATCCGGTCTTCGTACCAGTCACCACCGAGGACCAGGCTGTTGCGCGCGTCGAGCGTCAGGTCGTTCTGCCAGTTCACTGAGTCGCGATAGGTGTTGAACACCGTGCGCTCGTCACTGAGCTTGTCGAAAGTCTTCTCGCGGTTTTCGCTGTGGCCGAATTCGACGCGGGTTTTCCAGGTTTCGTTGACCCGCGCATCGACGTAACTGCTCACGCTGCTGACATTGAAGTCGCTGTAGGGCTGCTGTTGCACCGACTCGAACGTGTCCCTGTCGAAGCGACCGAACGGGTTGTCGAATTCGCCCTTGCCACGGTTATCCAGCAGGTTGGCGCCGACTTCGATGCCCTCGGCCAGCGCGTGGCTGAGGCTCAGGCTGAGGGATTTGTTGCGGTAAGCGTCATGGTCGCTGTCGCTTGGATACGAATCGTGGGTACGGTCGATCCCGGCAGTTTCGTCGAGGCTGGCACCGAGGTTGAAACGGGTTTTGTCGTCACCGCCGGACAAACCGAGGCTGCGCTGCCAAGTCTGCTGGCTGCCGAAGCCGAGGTGCAGGCGTGGCTGCAAGCCTTGCCCAGTGCCGCGCCGGGTGAAAATCTGGATCACCCCGCCAATTGCATCGCTGCCATAAATCACCGAGCGCGAGCCGCGCAGCACTTCGACGCGCTCGATCTGCTCGATGTTCAGATGCTGCAGGTTGCTGTCGCCGGAAGTCGAGTTGCCGATGCGCTGGCCATCGACCAGCACCAGGCTCTGCGCCGATTGCGTGCCGCGAATGTAGATCCCCGGCAGACTGCCGCGCCCGCCAGTCTGCGCCACTTGCACGCCGGGCACGCGACGCAGCAGATCGGGCACGTCGCTTGGTTGCAGGCGATCAATGTCTTCACGGGTGAACACGGTGTTGGCGGCGCTGCTGTCGTTGCGCGCCTCGACCTGACGATTGGCGCTGATCAGTGTGTCCGGCAGCTTCAGCGCCTGATCACGTTCGAAGGTGTCGGCGACAGCGCTGGCGCTGGGTAGCAGGAGAAAGGGCAGGGCGAGGCGCGAGAGGTTCATGGCAATCTATGGTCTTTGCAAAACCATGTAGGAGCTGCCGAAGGCTGCGATCTTTTGATTTTGCTTTTTAAAGGTTCCGGAGCTGCCGAAGAGCAAGAT
>NZ_QETJ01000204.1:0-7571 GCF_003105095.1 Pseudomonas sp. NDM
TACATGAATCGCATTACCCTGTAGGAGCTGCCGAAGGCTGCGATCTCTTGACGCTTCACACCAATCTCAAACCGAACAAGGCAATCCCAGCATGAGCGACTCCGGCCGCGCCGACGCATTGTTAGCAGACCTGCCCCGCGATGGCCGTGGCCGGCTCAAGGTTTTCCTCGGCGCAGCCCCCGGGGTCGGCAAGACCTACGCCATGCTCCAGGCTGCGCACACGCAACTGCGCCAGGGCGTAAAAGTCCTGGCCGGCGTGGTCGAAACCCATGGCCGCGCCGAAACCGAAGCCTTGCTCGGTGGCCTGCCGCAGCAGCCGTTGGTGCGCAGCGAATACCGTGGCGTGCTGCTTGAGGAAATGGACCTCGACGGCATTCTCGCCGCCAAGCCGAAGCTTGTGCTGGTGGATGAACTGGCCCACAGCAATGCCCCCGGCAGCCGTCACGCCAAGCGCTGGCAAGACATTCAGGAACTGCTCGCCGCCGGCATCGACGTATTCACCACGGTCAACGTCCAGCACCTGGAAAGCCTCAATGATCAGGTGCGCGGCATCACTGGCGTGCAGGTGCGCGAAACCCTGCCGGACTGGGTCCTGCAGGAAGCCTTCGAGCTGCTGCTGATCGACCTGCCGCCGCGTGAATTGCTCGAGCGTCTGCGCGAAGGCAAGGTCTACGTGCCGGAGCAGGCCCGCGCTGCTATCGACGCGTTCTTCACCCAGACCAACCTCACCGCCCTGCGTGAACTGGCGATGCAGACCGCTGCTGCGCAGGTCGATAACGATCTCGCCCAAGGCTATCGCCAGCTCGGTCAGGCGGCGCCGGCGGTGCGCGGGCGTTTGCTGGTTGGTGTCGATGGCGATGCGCAGGCCGAGCGTCTGGTGCGTCATGCCAGCCGCGTCGCCCAGCGCCGGCATCTGCCGTGGAGTCTGGTGCATGTCGACAACGGCAGTGGCCGCGACGAGCAATCGCGGTTGCGTCTGCAAAGCGCCCAGCAATTGGCCGAACGCCTCGGTGGCGAAGTGGTTCTTTTGCGCGCTGGTGAAGTGGCGAAAACCCTGATTCAACACGCCGCCGAGCGCCGCGCCAGTCTGTTGCTGGTCGGCCAGTCGCGGCCGCGATTGCGCCGTCGATTGTTCGGCGGCGGCCTGGCGGCGCGGCTGCTGCGTCAGGCTCATGGGCTGGAAATCAACGTCCTCGACAGTGATCACGAACAGCACCCACCACGCCCGCGCAATCCGCTTACGCTGGTGTGGTTCGACTATGCGCTGGCGCTGGTCGCGACGTTGTTGGCCAGTGCCCTGGCCTGGGCGGTGTCGAGCGTGTTGCCGCTGCCGAACATCTCGCTGGTGTTTCTCGCAGCGGTGTTGCTGGTGGCGGTGCGCAGCAGCCTTGGCCCGGCGCTGGCCTGTGCGGCGCTGTCGTTTCTGACCTACGATTTCCTGTTCATCCCGCCGAATTTCTCGCTCAGCATCCAGCGCGAAGAAGACGTGCTGACGCTGCTGTTTTTCCTGCTGATGGCGGCGCTCACCGGCAACCTCGCGGCACGTCAGCGGCGGCAATTGCAGGCCCTGCGCGATACCCAGGAAGAGACCAGCGAATTGCTCGACCTGTCGCGCAAACTCACCGCCGCGACTGATCGCCAGGCCGTGGTCAGCGCCGCCGCGCAGCACCTTGAAGGCTGGAGCGACCTGCAACTCTGCCTGCTCAACCGCGACGGGCAGGGCGGCTGGAAAGTCGAAACCGGCGGGCCGCTGCAATTCACCGAGGCCGAACGCGCCGCCGCCGATTGGGCGTGGCAACACGATCAACCAGCGGGCAAGGGCACCGGCACCTTGCCGCTTGGGCGTTGGTGGTGGTGGACGCTGTCGGTCGAGGACGGGCCGCTGGCATTGCTCGGTGTTTGCGCCAGGGAAGGCCAGACCTTGAGCGGTCAGCGCCGACGCTTGCTCACTGCGCTGAGCCAGCCGCTGGCACAAGCCCTGGCCCGCGCGCAGTTGGCCGATGACCTCGAAGCGGCGCGGCTGCATGGCGAAACCGAGCAACTGCGCAGCGCCTTGCTGGCCTCGGTGTCCCACGATTTGCGCACGCCACTGACCGCCATGCGCGGCAGCATCGACAGCCTGTTGGCCCTCGGCGAAGCGATCCCGCTGGAGGATCGCCGCGAGTTGCTCGAAGGCACCCGCGATGAAGCCGAACGCCTCGACCGCTACATCCAGAACCTGCTCGACATGACCCGCCTCGGCCACGGCGCCTTGAAGCTGGCGCGGGACTGGGTGTCACCGGCCGATATCGTCGGCAGTGCGCTCAATCGCCTGCGCGCGGTGGTGGCGCCTTTGCAGGTCAGCACCGAGGTGCCGGCCGAGTTGCCACTGCTGTACGTGCACGCGGCGTTGATCGAGCAAGCGCTGGTCAACGTGCTGGAAAACGCCGCGCGCTTTTCGCCGAGCCACGGTCGCTTGCAATTCCGCGCCGGGGCGGATGAGCAGGAGATTTTCTTTTCGGTCAGCGATGAAGGCCCGGGCATCCCCGAAGAGGATCGCGCGAAGATTTTCGACATGTTCTACACCGCCGCGCGCGGTGATCGCGGCGGCCAGGGCACCGGGTTGGGACTGGCGATCTGTCAGGGCATGGTCGGCGCTCACGGTGGGCGCATCTCCGTAGCTGACGGCATCGACGGGCGGGGCACCTGCATCACCTTGCACCTGCCGTTGCAGGCGCAACCTGGGATGGACAATGAAGCCTGAGGCCGACTGCGCTACTCTCTTGCCACTCTTTTGTGTTGATGTGAATTCATGAGCCAGACCGCGACCATTTTGGTCATCGACGACGAACCGCAGATCCGCAAATTCCTGCGCATCAGCCTCGCTTCACAAGGCTATAAAGTGCTCGAAGCGGGTACCGGTGCCGAAGGCCTGGCGCAAGCCGCGCTGAGCAAACCGGACCTGGTGGTGCTCGACCTCGGCCTGCCGGACATGGACGGTCAGCAAGTGCTGCGCGAGTTACGCGAATGGGCGAGCACGCCAGTGCTGGTGCTGTCGGTGCGCGCCAGTGAAGGGCAGAAGGTCGAAGCGCTGGATGGCGGCGCGAATGACTACGTGACCAAACCCTTCGGCATCCAGGAATTTCTCGCCCGGGTTCGCGCGCTATTGCGCCAGGCCCCGGCGGGCGAGGCGCAGCCGGCGGCGCTGAACGTCGGCCCGTTGACCGTGGATCTGGCCTATCGGCGGGTGCTGCTCGACGGCGCCGAAGTCGCCCTGACCCGCAAGGAATACGCGGTGCTCGCGCAACTGGCGCGGCATCCGGGGCGGGTGATCACCCAGCAGCAATTGCTCAAGGATATCTGGGGACCGACGCACACCGAGGACAGTCATTACCTGCGGATCGTGGTCGGGCATCTGCGGCAGAAACTGGCGGATGACCCGACCCGGCCGCGGTTTATTGTGACTGAGGCTGGGGTTGGGTATCGGTTGTTGGGGGAGGGTGGGCTGTAGATTTTTTGTTGTCTTTGATGGCCTCATCGCGAGCAGGCTCACTCCTACAGGGGGGTTGCGTCGTGCATAAATCCATTGTAGGAGTGAGCCTGCTCGCGATGAGGGCCTGACAGCCAACGGAGATCTCAACCCTGCTCCTGCTCATACCGATCCAGCGTATCACTGGCAATCTGTCTGCCCAGCGCAATCAATTCCGGCGCCTTGTAGAACTCGAAAAACCGGCACACCCGCTTCGGCACGTTGATCAGGATATCCGGCGGATAGCCGGCGATCTTGTACTGCGCCAGTGAGGTCTGCATCACCTCGAAACTCTGGTTGATCAGATCCAGCAGCGACGCCGGCCCGACGTTATCGATGATGAACGAACCGGTGGCGGATTTCGGCGCGCCTTCGCGTTCCGGGGCGGCGGCCGGTTGCTGGCTTTCCGGTTCGACGCCTTCGAGCCACGGATTGATTTCCGCCGCTTCGGCGCGCAGGGCTTCCTGTTCCAGTTTCAACAACTGCTCGGCCTGTTTACGCCGGAATGGCAACTTCGAACCCATGGATTTGATCAGACTGTCGAAGCGCGAACGGAACGCCGCGGGCCGCTCGATCACCGGTAATTTGTAATGACGCTGATTGGTGGCGTTGAGGTTGACCGCGATAATCAGATCGCAGTGACTGGACACCACCGGAACGATCGGCAACGGATTGAGAATGCCGCCGTCGACCAGCATGCGGTTGCCCTGCATCACTGGCGTAAACAGACTGGGAATCGCCGCCGAGGCGCGCATGGCTTGATGCAGGCAGCCTTCCTGAAACCAGATTTCCTGCTGATTGGTCAGGTCGGCGGCGACAGCGGTGTAGGGGATGCGCAGGTCTTCGATGTTGATCTCGCCGACGATCTTGCGAATCTGCCCGAAGACCTTTTCACCGCGAATCGCGCCGAGGCGGAAACTGACGTCGACCAGACGCAGCACGTCGAGGTAATCGAGGCTTTCGATCCAGCGCCGGTAATCATCCAGTTTGCCGGCGGCATAGATCCCGCCGACCACCGCGCCCATCGAACAACCGGCAATGCAGGCGATGTCGTAGCCGCGTCTTTCAATCTCTTCGATAACGCCGATATGGGCATAGCCCCGGGCACCACCGGAGCCCAGCACCAGTGCGACACGCTTTTTCATCAAACTTCCTCCGGACAAGCCTGCACAATGCACGCATCGGCCAAGCGGCTCAATCGCCAAGGTCGTTGCGCGAGGCAGTGACGTCGTTTTTCGCTCGCGCCGCACGCTTGCGCGCTATGCTCTGCGCCACACGGTTTGGCCGGCGGGCGAGGCACTTTTTCGCCGCTCGACCGTCTTACCTGCACGACTGTTGACCTACCTTGAGGTGTGAGTGATGAAAGCCTGGATCTGTGTACCGTTGATGGCCCTGGTTCTGGCCGGTTGCGCCGGCAAAACCGCGTACCGCGACAGCTGCGGCAGCCAACTCGATACGGCCTGGCACGAACTGGACCTGGCCAAGGCTGAAGGCTTCGCCGGCACCGTCAGCTATTCCAAAGCGCTGTCGCTGCTGACCGCCGCCAAGACCCAGCAACAATTCGAAGGCTTCGAAGGCTGCAGCAAGAAAGCCGAAAAAGCCCGCTTCTACATTCGCGAATCCCGCGCGGGACGTTAAAAAAGCAGCTGCAAGCGGCAAACTTAAAGCGACCCCGTTCAGCTTGAAGCTTGAAGCTTGTAGCTTGCAACTTGCAGCTGTCCTACGGAGTAGACCCCCATGATCGATCGTTTGGTGGCTCATGTGCTGAGCCTGGATGTGCGGCTGCTGGCGTGTCAGGCAAGGTTGAATGCGCGCACCGATCCCGAGGCGTTGCATGATTTGCGCACCACGGTGCGGCGCTTGCGCAGTCTGTTGCGGCCGTTGCGCGGCTTGCCGGGTGTCGAGCAACTGGAGGCGGCAGCTTCGGCGGTGGGCGATCTGACCACACCGTGGCGTGATCGCGAGGTGCTGGCGGCGTATCTGCTCGAGCATGATCAACCCGAGGCTGCGCAGCGGCGCCTGGCGCAAATGGCTGAGGCGTATCCGGCGCTGGCGGCGAGTGCGGAGCTTGCTTCGTTGCTGATGATTCTTGACGCCTTTCCACGGTTCTTGCGCGCGTCCGAGCGTCAGGGGCTGCTCAAGGATCTGGATAAGCGCATTGAAAAACGTCTGGGCAAACAATGGCAGAAGCTCGACGCGGCGCTGCACGATCCCGCCCACGACCGTCATCGTCTGCGCCTGCTGATCAAACGCGTGCGCTACGGCATCGAAGCTTATCCGCAACTGGATCGCTTGCCGAAACCGGCTTACAAACAACTGAAATCCGCGCAAGGCGCATTGGGCGATTGGCACGATTGCTGGCAATGGCTGGCGCGCGCAGAGCAAGAGGCCGATCTGCAACCGTGCGTGGCAACGTGGCAGGCGGGGTTGATCAAGGCAGAGCTGAAGGCCGATCAAGTGCTGGAAAAACTCAGCGCCACTTGTTTCAAACCCTGAAATCCACACGGTCCCTTGTAGGAGTGAGCCTGCTCGCGATAGCGATTCATCAGTCGACACTTCGCTGCCAGATAGACCGCTATCGCGAGCAGGCTCACTCCTACAGGAGAGTTCGGTGTGACGGATAAGGGTGCAAGGCCTATCTGTCAGCCCATTTGACCGGAATAGACGCTGCGCCGCCGCCCCGGGCTGGTTAAGATCCCCGCATTCCTTTTTCGCTTTCCGAGGTTGCCATGCGCTTTTGCGATCTGCTCGATGCTGTCCGCCAACAACCTGAAGTGACCATCCCCGCCGAATGGGGGCAGGGCCGGGCCAGTTTTGGCGGACTGGTGGCCGCGCTGCAATTTGAAGTCATGCGCGCCAGGGTGCCGTCGGAACGTCCGGTGCGTTCGCTGGCGATCACCTTCGTCGGCCCGGTCGAGCCGGACGTGCCGGTGAGTTTCGAAGTCGACGTGCTGCGCGAAGGCAAAGCGGTCAGCCAGGTGTTGGGCCGAGCCATGCAGAATGGCCAGGTGGTGACGATCATTCAGGGCAGCTTCGGTGCCTCGCGGCCCTCGGAAGTCGCCGTCGAAGCCTACCCGGCGCCAACCATGAAACACTGGGACGAATGTCAGGAGCTGCCGTATATCAAAGGTGTCACCCCGGAATTCATGCGCCATCTGGCCATGCGCTGGAGCGTCGGTGGCATTCCGTTCTCCGGCACGCCATCGCGCTTGATGGGCGGTTGGGTGCGCTTGCGTGGGGATGTCAAAGAGGAGCCGGTCAACGAGGCGCATCTGTTGGCGCTGGTGGATGCCTGGCCACCGGCGCTGTTGCCGTATCTGAAGAAGCCTGCACCGGGGAGCACGCTGACTTGGACCATTGAATTCGTTCAGCCGTTGCACGACTTCAGTACGCTGGACTGGTGCCAATACCTGGCCGATATCGAATACGCCGCCGACGGCTACGGCCATGTCGCCGCCAAGCTGTGGAGCGCGAAGGGAGAGTTGATAGCCATGAGTCGCCAGACCGTGACGATCTTTGCCTGACTCAATGCCGACGGTGGCGCTCACGCCAGGCGCGCCACCAGCCACCGCTGAGAAAGAACCGCGGAAAGGTCAGAAACTGCTCGACCAGCAGACGTGAGACGGCATCCTGGCGATCACTGAACGGCTCGGAGGCTTGCGCCTCCAGGCTGTGACCGTGACGCTGCAGACCCAGCGCCGCGACGATACCGATCACGCCGATGGCGACGCTGGCCAGGCTCAGGCTGAACACCCCCGACACGATCAGCAGAAACGCCACGATGAACAGCGGCACGGCAATCAGGTGCAGGACCAGATTGGTCGGATGCTGATGATTGCCCGGGTAGGCGCGCCATTGCCACGCGGGAAGATTGGGGTGACGTTTGCCCATGTTTACTACTCCTCGATCCATGTTGAACTTCATGGTTGAAGAATAGGCCCGGGCGCGGAGGGCGGCGAATCAAGGTTGGCTATTGAGTTGATAGCGGCAATGGCCGTTTTTGATGGTGCCCGATCTGGCCCCATCGCGAGCAGGCTCACTCCTACATTTGAAATGCGTTCCC
>NZ_QETJ01000205.1:0-7546 GCF_003105095.1 Pseudomonas sp. NDM
CATCAATGTTGACTGACACACCGTTATCGCGAGCAGGCTCACTCCTACAAGAGGTACCGCGCAGAATCAGTAACCGCGGGTGAAATCCACTTCCCCACGCAACGCCTCACCCGCCTCATACGCCTTCAGGTTCTGGACAAACAAATCCACCATCAGCGCCGGCGACGTTGGTGCCGAGCTGTGCCCGGTCAGCAGCAAGCCCCACGCGGTCCAGAATGGATGGCGTTGCGGCAATGGCTCCTGACGGCAGACGTCAATCACCGCACCGGCCAGGTGCCCTTCCTTCAAAGCCTCGACCAGATCGGCATCGACCACCGCGACACCGCGCCCGGCGTTGATGAACAACCCGGTCGGCTTGAATTGCTTGAACAGCGCCGCGTCGTAGATATCGTGGGTGTGTTCGGTGTTCGGCAGCAGGTTGACCACGTAATCCACCTCGCCCACCAGACGCGGAAGATCGGCCAGCGCGCCGACTTCGACGAACGGCGCCTGTGCGCGGGCGCTGCTGGCGATGCCGTACAACTCGACGCCGAATGGCAGGAGAAATTGCGCGACACTCTGGCCGATGTCACCGGTGCCGACGATCAGCACCTTGCGCCCGACCAGACTCTGGCCGCTGCGGTTGTCCCACTTGCGCTCGACCTGGCTGACCAGCCGCGCCAGCACTTCGCGCTCATGGCCGAGAATGTAGGTCAGCACGTATTCGGCCATGACCTGACCGAAAATCCCCACCGCACGGGTCAGGCGATAATCGCGGCGCAAGCCGTCGGCGAGGAGCGGCGTGATACCGGCCCAGGTCGATTGCAGCCATTGCGGTTGATGGCCCTGGCGCAGCAGGGTCGCCAGCAGGTCCGGCTGGCCCAGCCAGACCGGGCAATCGGCGGCCTGACGCGCCAGTTCGGCGGAGTCGCCGCTGGTCAGGACTTCAAGCTCGGGCAGTGCCTGACGCAGCAGTCGGGCGTATATCGCGTGGTCGTGTTCGGCAATCAGAACGCGCATCTTCAAACCTTTCGCAAACCGTGCAGACGGCCGCCGGGATCGGGCCGGCCATCGCGGTAAAAACAGTTCCAGGGTTAACCGAGGCCCAGGACAGGGCCTCGCGGGTCAGACCGGGTCGTTGCGTCGCAGCAACTCTTCGGGCAAGTGCTCGATGTACTCGTCCTCGGCCGGTGGCATTTGCAGGTGATAGCCCTGCTTGTCGAGGTTTTCCAGGACTACGGTGATGTCTTCGCTGGCCAGCTTGCGCTCGGGCGACAACACCAGATCGAAGGAATGCTTCGCTTTGCCGAAAGCCGTCATCAGCGCTTCCGGCACGCGCTCGAGCGCATCGCTCTTGAGCACATAGAGATACATGCCGCTGCGCTTGGAGCTTTGGTAGATGGAGCAAATACGTTTCAAGGCTGTTCTCCGGCGGTGGACAGGCTGTCGAGCAGCTTCTGACCGAGCAATTCGCGGCGCCAGCCACGCAGCGAATCGGGCAATTGGTAAGGCCCCTCGGGGAAGCCGCTTTTGACCAGGGCTTCGAGGGTTTTCTTGCGCAGCATCAGTTCCGGGGCGATCCCGAGGCGTTCGGCCTCGGCCTGACCCAGCGCGCGCAGTTGCTTGATCAACGCAGCAGCTTCGATCGGCAACGGCTCCGGCACTGCCGGTGGCCATTGATCAGGGCCCACACTGCCAGAGCGCTTGATCAGATCAAGCAGAAACTGGCCGTCCTGACGCACGGTACGCGGGTGCATGTCTTCGATCTTGCCCAGCGCCGCGAGGTTATCCGGCTGCGTGCGGGCCAAGGGCCACAGCGAGTGTTCACGAACAATGCGGTTACGCGGCAAGTCACGGGCGCGGGCTTCTTTTTCGCGCCAGGCGCACAGCTCACGCAGCACGGCCAGTTGCGCGCGGGACAGCTTCCACGCCAGTTTCGCCTCGCGATAGACCTCGTAAGGATCGGTTTCGCGGCGCAGGTTGGCGACCAGTTCGGCGCCATCTTCCAGTACCCAGGCGAACTTGTCGTCGGACAGCTTGGGCCGCAACTCGACGAACACCTCGGCCAGATGCACGGCGTCTTCGGCGGCATAGCTGATCTGGGTTTCGGACAACGGACGCTGCAACCAGTCGGAGCGGGTTTCACCCTTGGGCAGGTCGATGCCGAGCACTTCCTGCACCAATCGCGAGTAGCCCATGGAAAAACCGAGGTTCAGGTAAGCGGCGGCCAGTTGCGTGTCGAACAGCGGCGCCGGCAGGCTGCCGGTCAGGCGCAACAGCACTTCGAGGTCTTCGCTGCAAGCGTGCAGGACTTTGAGGACCGCCGGGTTTTCCAGCAACGCGGCCAGCGGTTGCCAGGCGTTGATGGTCAGCGGATCGATCAGGTAGGCGCGTTTGCCGTCGCCGATCTGCAACAGGCCGGCAATCGGGTAGAAGGTGTCGACCCGCATGAATTCGGTGTCGAGGGCAACGAACGGCAGTTGCTGCCACTCGGCGCAAAACTGCGCGAGGCTTTCGTTGTCGCGAATCCAGTGAATATCGATAGCCACACGGCTCTCCCTTGAAGAATGGCGCGCAGTATATATCGCCACTGGCGATTTACGCGCCTTTGAAGGGCAAGAGCTGTAAGGAAATGTCTTGCCTGCCAGCAAGAATAGTCTGACAGCGGAAACAGAAAGGCCCGTCGCATCAGCGCGACGGGCAGCAAACGCCTCACTGCTTGGCCAGTACGCCGTCGATCACCGCGCCGCGACAGCCGGCAAACATGTCCAGGGCCGGCTGGTACACGCTGCTGCGCACCTCGAGCAGGCCGAGCATGGAGTGGAACAGGTTGTCCTGACTCAGCGGCTTGTCGCGGCTCAGTTGCAGGCAATGCGTATCGACCGAGTAGGCTTTCTGATAGCTGTCGGAGAACCACGCCAGCATCGCTACATGCTTCTGCTGCTCGGGCGCCAGCATGTACGGCGTGCCGTGCAGAAACAGGTTGTATTCGCCCAGCGATTCACCGTGATCCGACAGATAGAGCATGGCGGTGTCGACTTTGTCCTGATTGCTGCGCAGCACATCGATCAGGCTCGCCAGCACATGGTCGGTGTACAACAGCGTGTTGTCGTAACCGTTGACGATACTTTCGCGGCTGCAATTATTCAGCGCGTTACTCTCACAGACCGGGGTGAAGTGTTCGTACTCCTTGGGATAACGCTTGAAGTAATCCGGGCCGTGACTGCCCATCTGGTGCAGAACCAGCACCGTATCTTTATCCAGGTGATCGATAAAGCTCTGCAAACCCTGCAGGAGGATTTCATCGCGGCATTCGCTGTAGGCGCACAACGCCGGGTCCTGCAATTTGCTGACATCCTGCACCGTGACCCGGTCGCAAGTGCCTTTGCAGCCGGACTGGTTATCGCGCCAGATCACATCGATGCCGGCGCGCTTGAGCACATCGAGCAAACCCTCTTCATTCTTCGCCTTGCTGGCGTTGTAATCCTTGCGGCCCATGTTGGAGAACATGCATGGCACCGAGACCGCGGTCTCCGTGCCGCAGGAATGCACATCGGTAAAGGCGATCAGCCCCGCCTCTTTGTCCAGTTGCGGCGTGGTGTCCCGGTCGTAACCGAGAATGCCGAAGTTCTGCGCCCGCGCACTTTCCCCGACCACCAGCACGGTCAGCGATTTGCGGGGCTGGAATTGCAAGTCGGGATTGCGCTGGGCATCTACGCCGATCTTGATGAACGGCTGCTGCGCCGAGACGACTTGCTCTTGCAGGTAGCCGAGGGACGCGCCGATGTAATTGCTCGGCACCAGCATCAGGCGAATTTCATGATGGTTGCGAAACAACGAAGACAACCCCTGATAGTTGGCCAGTGCCACGACACCGATCACCACCGCAGAGGCGACACTGACAATAACTTTGCTGAACAACTCATGATGCCAGCGCCGATAAGTGACCGGCATTTTCCATAACACCAAACACGGCAAAATACCCAGAAAGACGATATAGGCAAACAACTTCATTGAAAGCAGATCACGCACTTCCGTCGCATTGGTTTCAGCAAAGTTTCGCAACATACCCGCATCGATCATCACGCCGTATTGGCTCATGAAATAAGCCACGCCAGCGCTGATTAAAAACAACAGGGTCAATAACGGTTTGAGCAGGGGGCGGAAAGCGAACAACGTCAGGACAATATTGAACGCGGCGAAGATCATTACGCCGAACGCCAGGCGCAGGGCGCTGCCCTTGCCATCCGCAGCGGTTATCTCGAACAGATGTTGCCAGAGCACCAGGTTGAAACCGAGCAACAAAAAGGCGCTGGCGAACAACGTCACCCATTCCGGGCGCACGGCTTTTAACTTCAACATGATGAGTGACTGTTCCTGAAAGAAGAGCCTCGTCACTTGTGAAAATTTCATTCACTGAGGCATGACAAACTTTAGGCAGCCATGGATCAATTTTTCGTGAAAAAGATGCTAATGATTAGTTGCCTTCGGGCATTGTTCTGGAAGTTTGCGCGTATTTGCGAATGGTTCAGGTTTCATTCAGTTAATTGCCCAGCTACGCCCCCCTGTAGGAGTGAGCCTGCTCGCGATAGCGATGTGTCAGTCAATATTTATTCATCTGATACATCGCTATCGCGAGCAGGCTCACTCCTACACGGGGATGCGGTGTTATCGAGTTTTCAGGTCTGGCGCGGGATTTTCTGATTTGCCGATCTGCGCGACGCGACGCCTAATCATCAGCTTCCGCAATCGAAGGCCTGCTGATGAATCATCACCGCCCCGCCGCTCGGCTGATATTCGCGATCATCCTTGTCGCACTTAATCTGCGCCCATCAATGGCCGCCGTGGGACCGTTGCTGTCGGCGATCCGTGGCGATATCCCGTTGAGCTTCAGCGCTGCCTCCCTGCTGACGATGTTGCCGGTCATGGCCATGGGGCTGGCGATGTTCTTCGGCCTGAGCGTCAGCCAGCGCTTCGGCGAACAGCGCACGGTGCTGCTGTCGTTGCTGATCATCGGGCTGGCGACGCTGTCGCGGTTGTTTATCGATTCGGCTCTTGCGCTGATCCTCAGCGCCATAGTGGCCGGCATCGGCATCGCCATGATTCAAGCGTTGATGCCGGCGCTGATCAAGTCGCGCTTTCCCGACAAAGTAGCGTTATGCATGGGCGTCTACGTGACGTCGATCATGGGCGGCGCGGCGATTGCCGCATCATTGGCGCCACTGGTGATGGTGCAGACCGGTAACTGGCGCGCAGGGCTGGCCGTTTGGGCCGGGCTGGCGGTGCTCGCCTTGCTGGTCTGGTGTCTACAGCCCGCGCGTGCCATATCAACAGGGATCAAGCGGGAGTCTGTTATCACCCGCCGTCGCGCCTGGTTGCTGGCGATTTTCTTTGGGCTCGGTACGGCGTCCTACACCTGTGTCCTCGCCTGGCTCGCCCCGTACTACGTGGAAAAGGGCTGGAGCGAACAACACGCCGGGCTGCTGTTGGGTTTTCTCACAGCGATGGAGGTCATTTCCGGCCTGGCGGTGCCTGCGATTGCCAACCGAAGCCGTGATCGACGCGCAATATTGGCGGCTCTGCTGTTACTGATCATCGGCGGTTTCTGCGGGCTGATTCTCGCCCCGGCGCAGCTGGCCCTGCTCTGGCCGTGTCTGTTGGGACTGGGTATTGGCGGTCTGTTTCCGATGAGCCTTATCGTCGCGCTCGATCATTGCGACGACCCGCAGCAGGCCGGTGGCCTCACTGCATTTGTGCAGGGTATCGGTTACCTGATCGCTGGCCTCTCGCCGCTATTGGCAGGGACAATTCGTGATCGGCTGGGCAGTTTTGAAGGCGCGTGGTGGGCGCTGACTGCGGTGATGGTGAGCATGTTGCTGATGGTCGTGCGCTTCCATCCTCGCCATTACACACGGCACTTGCCTGGCCCGGGCTAGAGGCCTCTGGCCATCTTTTCCGCACGAAATAGGCAACGTCGTGTTACTAAAAGTTTCTGTCCCACATGTGTCCGTGAAATGTCCTACGAGGGTTTCTCCTGGCACCATCGTTCCGCTAGGATCGTACGCACACGTTTGCGCGAATTCTGCGCAAGGGGCACAGCGAGACGGAACTCATGCTGAACAGTAATTTGCTTCGCAAGCTCGACATGCAGGATTTGATGGTATTTGTTGCTGTGTATGAGCAGAGCAGTGTCACCGATGTCTCGGAAACCCTGTTTGTCAGTCAGTCCACTGTCAGTTATTGCCTGAAGAAACTGCGCACCAGTTTCGAAGACGAATTGTTCATCAACACCCGCACGGGCATGCGCCCGACTTACAAGGCCTGCAGCATGTACGGCCATGTGCAGAAGATCCTCGAAAGCATCAACCTCTGCCACGCCGGAGCACCGGCCTTCGACCCGAGCCGGCAGGCGGTGACCTTCAACATCTGCGCCCCGGAATATTTCGAGCAGTTGATCCTGCCGCGCCTGTTGAAGCGCTTCGACTTCGACGATTTGCCGGTGATGGTCAACATGCACAAGTTCGAAACCGACGTGCCCGCCGATGAGTTACGCGACGGCTCACTCGACCTGGTGATCAGTTTCGGCCCGCACTTTCATCGCCAGCATGCGGATCTGAAATCACGGATGTTGCTTGAAGATGACCTGGTCTGCGTCTTCGACAAGCGTGCCACGCCACTGGAACCGCGTTTGAGCCTTCAAGCATTTACCGAGCGACGGCATGTGTTCCCGACGCCGTGGACATCGAGCACCAACATGGTCGACGGCTGGCTGGCGCGCCAGGCGCAGAAACGCCAGATCGTCGCGCGATCGAACAGCTACAGCGCCGCGTTGAAGATGATCACCGGCACTGACTTCATCCTCACCCTGCCCCGGCGCATCCAGCGTTTGCTGACCAATGACGCGGTATTCAAACACTGCGAGGCACCCAACGGTTTGCCGGGCTTCACCCTCGATATGCAGTGGAGCCAGAACGTCGATCAGGACAGCGCCAATGTCTGGCTGCGCGAGCAGGTGATTCAGGTGTGCAGCGAGCTGGAAAGCGCCTGAGCCTCAGATGCCGATCGCGGCCTTGCTGTAGGACTCGCGATCGATGTCGAGCAGTTCGACGCACAGTTGCACTTCAAGCCCGGCCGGCCATTCGCAGAGCTCCTGCAACACCGCCAGCAGGCTTTGCGACAACTGCTTCTTGATTTCTGCCGAGCGCCCGCTGAGCAAGGCCAGCTTCACATGGACGAAGGCACGCTCGCCGAGAGCCGTGCCGACCTTGAAGTGTTCGACCTTGATCGCGCGGCTCTTGATATCGAACTCCGCCCCGAACTGACCGGAACCGACCAGGGTGTTGTTGAGCCTGATCAGGGCAATGTCGGCGTTCAACTGCGTCAGGTTGGCGGTGTATTCCATGTGCAGGTGTGGCATTGCGGATCTCCAGTCAGGGGGTGCGGGGGCGTACGTATAACACATGCGGCTGAGCGGACTTTCTGTAGGAGCTGTCGAGTGAAACGAGGCTGCAAGCTTTTGATCCTTCATTTGAAGATCAAAATCAAAAGATCGCAGCCTCGTTTCACT
>NZ_QETJ01000206.1:0-7420 GCF_003105095.1 Pseudomonas sp. NDM
AAAAAACTCCTCGGCGCGCCATCGTTCAAACTCAATATCGCCACCGTCCCGCTCCCGCCCGCGATCACCCCGCTCACCTTGATATCCACCGGTGCGGTTTCATTGGAAAACCACTGCAACGCCGGGCTGTCACTTCTCGCCGCGAGCACTTGCGGGGCGGCTGCGGGGGTGTGGGATTCCGCCGTGGTCAGCAGCAGCGACGACCATGTCGCGACGCCCATCAGGGCGGCGAGCAGGGCCAGGGCCTGGACGGTTTGCGCCGGGGTAATCCGTGCGGTGAATTTCATGGGTTGTCGCTCCTTGTTGTCCCTGTTGCCAGCCTACGCGGCAATTCTCTCCGTTTTATTTCACATGCCTTACATGTTCGCCGGGCACGATGGGGTGGGACGCCAAGGAGCGCGTGGGTGATGAGCAGGCAGCAGGGTTTTACGTTGATCGAGTTGATGGTGGTGCTGGTGATCATCGGGATTGCCAGTGCGGCGATCAGTTTGAGTATCAGGCCCGATCCGTTGCAGTTGTTGCGCAAGGATGCCGAGCGGGTTGCGCAGTTGTTGCAGGTGGCGCAGGCCGAGGCTCGCGCGGATGGGCGGCCGATTGTGTGGGTGGCGGATGCCAAGGGGTTTCGCTTTGGGCGGCGTAGTGAGGGTGGCGTTGGGTTTGAGTCGTTCAAGGAGGATGCGCAGTTGCGCCCGCGTGCGTGGCAGAGTCCGAAAGTGGAGGTGCGTGTGGAGCCCCGGCAGACGGTGGTGCTGAATGCCGAGTGGATCAATCCGCCGTTGCGGCTGATTTTGTCGGATGGGGCCAATCGGCTGAGTGTGCTGCGCGATGGCGCTGGGCGGATCAGTATTCAATGAAGACTCAGCAAGGGTTCACTCTGATTGAGGTGATGGTCGCGATTCTGCTGATGGCGGTGGTCAGTCTGATTGCCTGGCGCGGGCTGGACAGTGTGACGCGGGCGGACAGTCATTTGCAGGCGAGCAGTGAGCAGAGCGATGGGTTGTTGCGGGTGTTGAATCAGTTGCAGCGGGATGTGGACATGCGCGCTGGGGTCGAGTTGAGCGAGCCGCGCAAGGTTGGGGCTGAGGATGAGGCGCCGACTGCGCCGCCGGCGGTGACGGTGCGCAGTAGTGATAGCAAGGGGTTTCGGCTGGACATTATTCGTAGCGCGGCGGATCAGCCGGGGGCGTTGCAGCGGGTTCGGTGGTGGGTCAAGGGGGATACGTTGTATCGGGCGGTGGCTGAGGCGCGCAGTCGCTATCCGTTGCCGGCGCCTGGGAATGGGGTGGCGGTGTTGAATGAGTTGAGTGATGTGCAGGTGCGGGTTTGGGAGGTGGACAAGGGCTGGCGGCAGCTGAGTGGGAATCGGCGGGAGGATCCGTTGGGGTTGGAGATTAGTTTGAGTCGGCAGACGGCGCAGGGGGTTGAGCGGTATCGGCAGGTGATTGGGTTGTTGCAATAGCCGGGATCACCGCAGCTTTTTTGTAGGAGTGAGCCTGCTCGCGATTGCGGTGGGTCAGTCAATGTTGTTGTTGCTGGTAGACCGCTTTCGCGAGCAGGCTCGCTCCCACAGAAAGCAAGATCAAGATCAAAAGATCGCGGCCTTCGGCAGCTCCTACAGTTGGATTGCGCTGGGCTTTGGTTAGCTGAGGACGACCACACCGCCGGGGAGTTCGGTGCATTTGATGCCGTAGGCGTCGCGGATAAGCAATGCGACACCCGCGAGTTGGTCGAGGTTGAAGCGGGCCTGGACGCGGCGTTGGCCGAGTTCGCGGTTGAGCAGCAGGAGCATGCCGGGGCGGTAGCGGTTGATTTCGTCGATCATCTGGCTGAGGGTCGCGCCGTTGAACACCAGCACTTGTTGGCGCCAGTTCATCACGGCGGCGGTGTCGACGGTTTGCACGTTGCCCACCTGACCTTTGTCGTAAGTGATTTGCTGGCCCGGTTGGAGGCGCAGGCTAAGGCCTGCAACGTCCACTTCGACCGCGCCGTCGAGGCAGGTCACGCAGACTTGCTGGTCGGTGTTGCGCAGGTTGAAGCGGGCCTGGCTGGCGCGCAACCACCCTGCTCCGGCCTGCATCGCCAGCGGCAGGCGTGCGGTTTGCACTTCGACTTCGCCGCTGACCAGTTCAAAACCCTGCACGCCGTTTTCGACGCTGCGCTGGTTGATGCGGGTCTGGGTGTTCAGTTCGAGGCTGACGCCTTGTGCCGGCTCGACCCGGCGTTGCTGGCCGACTTCGGTGATGTAGTCGGCGCCCAAGCCTTCGAAGCCGCCGGGAATCGTGCCGCGCACCAGCAGGAATGCGGCTGAGGCGGCAATTGCGCCGCCGAGAAATGCCCGTCGGCCGAAGCTGCGCCGGCCCTGCAAGGCTTCGGCGGCCGGTTGCAGGCGATGCCACAGGCGCTTGGTTTCTTCGAACGCCTGGGCGTGTTCGCCGCTCTGCGCGCACCATTCGCGCAGGGCGCGGGCGTCGGCGACGGTGGCGCGGCCCGAGGTCAGCAGGATCAGCCAGTCGCGGGCTTCGCTGTGCAGGGACTCGTCGGCCGAAGGCTCGGCGGGTTTCAGTCGAAAGATGTTCAAACGCGCAAATTCTCAACGGATTAATCGGGTCACTATTCGCTAGACGGTTTTCCGGCCCCGCGACCGAACCGCTGAAACACTTTTCTTTCCAGTTTCGCCGCGCAGAAGCTCAACGCGGCTTTGATTTCCTTCTCGACCATGCGCGTGGAAATGCCGAAACGCTGGGAGATTTCCAGGTGCGGCGCCTCCTCCAGCCGCGCGGCGATGAAGATCCGTCGACGCCGTGCGGGCAGTTCGTACAAGGCGCTGAGCAGGGCCTGCATTTCCTTTTGCCCGCCGACGACCCGCGCCGGATCGAGGGCTTCGTCGCCCAGTTGCAGCAGTTCCTCGACTTCGGTGCCGGTGAGCAAACGTGCGTCGGCCTGACGGCGGTCGGCGGCGATGTTGAGGGCCATGCGATACAGGTAGGCGTTGGGCTTGAGCAGGTTCGGCGGGGTTTCCATGCGATCGACCCGCAGCCAGGTTTCGTGCAGCACGTCGTTGGCCAGGTCCTCGGAGCCGAGGCGGCGGCGCAGGCGCACGCGAAAATCCTCGTAGGAGCTGAGGAACAGCTGGCCCATCAAGCTTTGTCCGGCGTCTTTCATCCCCCGGAAACTCCTTCCCATCTGGTGCATTCCATGCGTTTCCCTGACGACTCCGGTAACAACAGCAACGTGACCGGCTGGCGCAAGGCGCTGGGTGTCGGCCGGTCGATTGTGAGGTTGCGAAAACTTTCCACCAGCGCGTTATCGCGCCTTACATCGCCGGTCGAAGTGACCAACCGGTTGTGCTGCACCACGCCGTCGCGCCCGACCCACACCTGCAACACCGCGCGATAACTGCCCGGCCGTGTCAGCGGCGAACGGCAGAGTTTGCGCTCGATCGCTGCTTGCACCGCCGTCGCGTAACTGCGATTGACCGCGACAGCGGCCGGCGTGGGTTTGTCCGTCGGCGCTGGCAGATCCTCCACCTGCGCCGCTTGCAAGGTGAACGCGTCGGCGCGGGCGTAGCGTGCCATCAACCCGGTGCCGCCGAGCAAATGGCGCAAGGCGTCGGCGGCGGTGTATTCGCCATCCACGGCAAGGGAACGACGGCCCCGGCTCAACTGGCTGTCGACCAAAACCGCGACGCCGGTGGCACGGCTGTACTGATCCAGCGCCCGGGCCAGTTCCTGCGCGGGGATGTGCAAGGTCATGCGCATATCCGCCGGTGCCGGATCAGCATTGACTGCGCTGGCCAGCAGACCGAGCAGCCACCCCAGACCCGCGCGGCGCACAAGCGTCGCCGAGCGCTGAAGACTGATCCGCGAACTGCCTCGCTGCACGACTGGCGCACCCCTGAAAATCGCTATCCTGCGGGGCATTTATGACTCTGGTATGACGGGCGGTGCAAAAAAACCATCACGGGTTTTGCGCTGCGCTTGCACTAGACTCAAACCCCAGAGCGGCCCAATCGGGCGGGCCAGGAGGCGGACATGAAAACACGGTGGATGTGGGTCTTGCTGATGACGGTGGGCACGGCGCAGGCGGAGGAGCCGCTGGGCTGTGTCGAGGTCACGGTCGGCGGCTACAAGGCGCCGAATTACGACTGCCTGAGCCAGCAGATGGGTAACAATCCGGACGGCGCGGCGGCGGCGCAGAAAAACATGGAAGCGTTGAATGTGCCGGTGCACAAGCGACCGCCGAATCAGGTCGGGCTGGCGACACCGGCGGCGACGAGTACGCGGATGGGGAATACGTTTGGCACCTCGGTGAAGCCGCAGCGGCCGGCCAACTGAAAACCATGCATTGTGGTGATCAATTTCTGTGTGGGCTGAGATTGCCATTTTGTAGCGAGGGAGCTTGCTCCCGCTGGGGTGCGTAGCGCCCCCAAAACTGCCGAACCGGTTTTGCCTGACACACTGCATGCTCAGGCTTTGCGACTGCTGCGCAGCCCAGCGGGATCAAGCTCCCTCGCCACAGGGTTGTGTGGTGAACAGTCTCTGTGTGGGTTGAGATTGCCATTTTGTGGCGAGGGAGCTTGCTCCCGCTGGGGTGCGTAGCGCCCCCAAACCTGCCGAACCGATTTTGCCTGACCCACCGCATGCTCAGGCTTTGCGACTGCTGCGCAGCCGAGCGGGAGCAAGCTCCCTCGTCACAGGGTTGTGTGGTGATCAATTTCTGTGTGGGCTGAGATTGCCGGTGTGTGGTGATCAGTCACTCGGGGTCTGGCGGAAGCTGACGGCGAGGCGATTCCAGCTGTTGATGGTGCTGACGGCAACCGTCAGGTCCACCAGTTGACCTTCATCGAACTGCTCGCGCGCCTGCTGGTAGACGTCATCGGGCACGTGGCTTTCGGACAACAGCGTCACCGCCTCGGCCCAGGCCAGCGCGGCCCGTTCGCGCGGGTTGAAGAAGTTGCTGTCGCGCCACACGGCGATCGCATACAGGCGCCGGTCGCTCTCCCCGGCTCGCCGCGCGTCCACCGAGTGCATGTCGGTGCAGAACGCACAGCCGTTGAGTTGCGAGGCGCGGATTCGGATCAGTTGCAGCAGCGACGCTTCGATACTCAGGTTGCTGGTCAGCGCCTCCATGGCAATCATCGCTTTCATCGCCTTGGGCGACGCGTTGTAGTAATCCAGACGCAGGGACATGGCGCGGCTCTCGGCAGGCGGAATGATGAGTTCACGGTAAGGGCTGGCATGACCGCATGACAGACCCAATTTGACGATTAATGAGGACACCATCGAACCACGGCCACACACATTTCCCTGTAGGAGTGAGCCTGCTCGCGATAGCGATCTGTCATTCAACATTGATGGTGGCTGATCCACCGCCATCGCGAGCAGGCTCACTCCTACAAGGGACATGCGCCAATTTGCGGTTTTTACTCCACGCAACTACTGCCAAAAGCCCAACAACGCTAATCTGACCGACACTTCATTCACCTCCGGGAGCCTCGTCGGTATGGAACTTCATGTCGTGATCAACGGCCGCAAGGATCTTGCCGGTCAGTTGTATCAGCAGTTGCGCGCGGCGATTGAATCCGGGCGCTTGGCGGCGGGTACGCAGTTGCCGCCCAGCCGCTTGCTGGCCGAGCAGTTGGGCATCTCGCGCAAGACCATTTCCGACACCTATGCGCAGCTGACCTACGAAAACTTCCTCACCGGGGTGATCGGCAAAGGCACCTACGTCAACGCGCGCCCCGCCCAGGTGCAGCGCAAGCAGAGCCACACCGAGCTGGCCAGTGCCGAGGTGATCGAGAGCTGGCGCAATCTGCCGGTGTTCCTGCGTCATCCGACGCTGGAAGGTTCGCTGCGCTACGACTTCATCGGTGGCGCCACCAGCAAGGGCCAGTTCCCGCAGGACGACTGGCGCCGCTGCGTCGCCCATGCGATGCGGCAGATGGCGCAGTCGAAAGGTTTCTACAGCGTCGCCGAAGGCTTGCCCGCGCTGCGCAACGCGATCGCCCGGCACATCGCCTTTTCCCGTGGCATCAATTGTCAGGACGAGGACATCGTCGTATGCAACGGCGCACAACAGGCGCTGGACCTGATTGCGCGCGTACTGACCCGTCCCGGCAGTCTGGTGGCGATGGAGGATCCCGGTTATCCGCCCGCGCGCTTGCTGTTCGGCACGCACGGCGCCGAGGTGGTCGGGGTGCCGGTGGATGCCGAGGGCATTCAGGTCGAGCAGATTCCCGATGGCACAAGGCTGATTTATGTAACGCCGTCGCACCAGTTTCCGCTGGGCATGGCAATGAGTCAGGCGCGCCGCGAGGCCCTGCTCGCCCGAGCTCATGAACTGGGCGCGATCATCATCGAAGACGATTACGACAGTGAGTTCCGCTACGAAGGCCGGCCCACCGATTCGCTGTACAACCTCGATCAGCGCGGGATCGTCGCCTACGTCGGCACCTTCTCGAAAACCCTGCTGCCGGAGTTGCGCCTGGGCTACGCGATCCTGCCGCCGTCGATCATCGAGGCGGTGATTCGTGCCAAACAGTTGACCGATCTGCACGCCTCGACCCTGCCGCAATGGGCGCTGGCCAAGTTCATCGCAGAGGGCTGCCTGCTCAAGCACATTCGCCGCTGCCACACGATCTATGCGCAACGGCGCGAACGGATTCTCGAGCGCATGGCAACCGATCTCGCGCCATGGCTGCAAGCCGTACCGGCCAGTGCCGGGTTTCACATGGCGGTGTTCTGCAAGGTGCCTATCGATTTGCCACTGGTCATCGAGCTGGCGAAAAAGGTCGAGGTCGGCCTGTATGCGATCAGTGGTTTCTACTACCAGCAGCCGGCGAAGGAAGGCTTGTACTTCGGCTTCGGCGCCATCGAAACCCTTGATATCGACACAGCCCTCGATCGCCTGCGTGACATCCTCGAACAGCTGTCATGAGCCCTTGGTATAAGGCTTTTACCGCCGATTGGTTATTGGTGATTCATGGCGGCAGGCCTATTCTGCACAGGCGTTATCCCTCAGTGAGCAGGATTCGTCCGGCCTGATTCAGGAGTGTGAGCAATGTCCAACGAAGTGATCAACACGGTTCAGGTGAAGGCTGTTGCGGGCCGCTCGGAAGAGCTCGGCAAGCAATTGCAGAAGATCGTCGACACCCTGCGCGAAACCCCGGGCTGCGATTCCTACCTGGTCGACCGCTGCCCCGAGGACAGCCACCGCTGGACGGTCAGTGCGCGCTGGCAGTCGGAAGCGGCGATGCAGGCGCATTTCAACCGCCCCGAGGCGCAGGGGTTTATCGACCTGATCGATAGCCGCCTGGCCAATAGCGTCGATTTCAACAGCTTCCCAATCGTTTAAAAGCAAGATCAAAAGATCGCAGCCTTCGGCAGCTCCTACTCTGGAATGCGTTCCCCTGTAGGAGCTG
>NZ_QETJ01000207.1:0-7374 GCF_003105095.1 Pseudomonas sp. NDM
TGTAGGAGTGAGCCTGCTCGCGATAGCGGTCAGTCAGTTGCTGGATCTATCGAACTTGTCCGGATCGTCGTCTTCGGGAAGCTCCTCGACCGGTTCTTCAGGATGCGCGGTGGTATGCGCCGGGCTGTTCGGTTCGGGACGGGTGGGAATCGGGTCGAAACCGCCCTGCTCTTCACTGGGGAATTTGGGGTCGTTCATGTGGCACCTCGCAACGAGTCGATGGTTTGCAGACTCTGCACATTGGAGGTGCCGTAAGCCGTAGCCGTTCCCTTGGGAAAATGACCACGGGTCGGGCGATTACTGGCCCGTCAGCGGCTGCCCCGCCAGTTGGGCGACGATCTGCTCCTTGACGATTACACGCTTCTCTTTGAGCTTTTTCAGGTCATCGTCAGTGGGGGCGTCTGACTTGGCGTTCTCGGCCTCGACGACCGCTTTATCGACATCAAAATACTTGTTAAGCAACGAATCCAGCTTCGGATCCTCGGAGCGTTTTTGCTCGATCTCTTCCTTCTTGCAGCCCAGGTCCTGATACAGATCATGTGAAACCGGCATGAAACACCTCCATCAATTTGATCGACAACCAGCGCGACCGATGCGCTGACTCATTATCAGCATGGCCTTGGGCAATGGCTTCTGTCGACTCCCTGTCAGACCAGCGGTTGCCGTTCGTCGCCCTGTCGTAAATGCGATAAAACCTTTGCCGTGTCCTCCCGCTCCATTGGATAACGCTCACAAAAACCTGCGTGGAGATACCCAATGGACGGATTCAACCTGCGTCATCTCGCCCTGGCTGTTGCACTGTCTGCCGGCATGGGCAGCGCCTTTGCCGCGACTGACAACGACTTTGTCGATAACGCCGCTGCTGGTGGCATCGCTGAAATCGAAACCAGCCGCCTGGCCCTGGAAAAAAGCCAGTCCGCCGACATCAAAGCTTTTGCCAACCAGATGATCACTGATCACAGCAAGGCCAACGATGAACTGGCGGCGATTGCCAAAGCCAACGACATCGAAGTCCCGGACACCACCACCCTGGTCAAGCAGGCCAAGGAAAAGATTCTCGACATGCGCGATGAATCCTTCGATGCGGCCTACGCCAATAACCAGGTCAAGGCTCACGAAGAGACGATCGAGCTGTTCAAGAAGCAGGCGAATACCGTGACCGATGACAAGGCCAAAGGCGCTACTGAACTGAAAGCGTTCGCGCAGAAAATGCTGCCGGCGCTGGAAAAACATCTGGCCCACGCCAAAGAGCTGCAAGCCAAACACCCGAGCAAATAAACGCCCGGGCAATAAAAAAGGCCGCATCCATCGATGCGGCCTTTTTGCGTTCTGCCGATCAACCGCCATCGGTGTCGATGTCAGCGTCGGTGCTTTCGCCCGGTGCGGGGCGGTCCGGGTCAGGCTTGAAGCCGGGGCTGAATTCGTTGTTGTTGTCGTCGTGATGCTGTTTCTGATCAACTTCGCTGGCCGCACTGTCGGCCTGCCCTTTTTCGGCCGGTGCAGGCTTGGTTTGCCCCGGTGTTTGCGGGTCGATCGCCGGATCGTTGCGGTTAATCGACTCAGAGGACTGATTTTGCTGTTGCGGCGCTTGCTCGTTCATATCCACCTCATTCATAGTCCTGCCTCCCTCTTCCAGCACGACTGGAAAACGTCGGGCATGCAGATTCGAAGCCTGACGCCGTAGATTCGTTCAAAAGATCGTTGCCTGCTGCCACGCCGACTAGAGTTACCGGGGTGTTCGACGCGGCAGGCAGAAAAATTCAGCGCTGGATGAACAACTATTTCAAGCGGCAAATGTCAGTCAATTCGCGCCGGCCATTTCGCTGCGCCGGCCCCCAATACGTATCGGAGCGACACGCACATGGCAGCACTGCAGAACAGCACAGTCGAAGCAATCAAGAACAACCAGACGCAACTGCTGAGCGAATGGACCAAACGCCTCGAAGCCAGCGGCGCCACGCGCAACCTCAAGGAACATGACCTCGCGCAACAGACCCGCGATTTGCTGAGCCTGCTGCTGACCGGCCTGGAAAACGGCAATGGCAGCAAAATTGCCGCCGCAGGCTGGGAAGATACCCGCCAGTTCCTTGAAAAGCTGTCGCAAAGCCGCGCCCTGCTCGGCCAGGATTCCCAGCAAACTGCCAACTTCATCTTCGCTCTGAAGGGGCCGTTGTTCGCCCTGCTGCAAAACCATTATCAGGACCAGCCGGCACTGCTCGCCGAGCAATTGCTGGAAGTCTCCGAACTGCTCGACACCGTCGGCATGCACACCATCGGCACCTTCCAGAAATCCCGCGAGGCGGTGATCAAGCGTCAGCAGGAAGAATTGCTGGAACTGTCGACCCCGGTCGTCAAGCTGTGGGACGGCGTCCTCGCCCTGCCAATGATCGGCACCCTTGATTCGCAGCGCACCCAAGTGGTGATGGAATCGCTGCTGCAACGCATCGTCGACACCGGTTCGGAAATCGCCATCATCGACATCACCGGCGTGCCGACCGTCGACACACTGGTTGCCCAGCACCTGCTGAAAACCGTGACCGCGATCCGCCTGATGGGCGCCGATTGCATCATCAGCGGCGTGCGTCCGCAGATTGCTCAAACCATCGTCCACCTCGGTCTGGATCTGCAAGGCGTAGTGACCAAGGCCAACCTGGCCGACGCATTGAAACTGGCCCTGACCCGCTTGGGTGTCAGCCTCGTCAAGACGGCTTGACCATGGAACGTATTCCGATTCTTCAAATGGGCGAATTCCTGCTGGTGACCATTCAGGTCGACATGCATGATCAACTCGCGATGACCCTGCAGGACGATCTGTCCGAGCGCATCAGCCGGACCTCGGCGCGCGGTGTGTTGATCGACATTTCGGCGCTGGACATGGTCGATTCGTTCATCGGGCGCATGATCGGCACGATTTCCGGGCTGTCGAAAATCATGGACGCCGAAACCGTGCTGGTCGGCATGCAGCCGGCGGTGGCGATCACCCTGGTTGAGCTGGGCATGACATTGCCGGGCGTCAGTACCGCACTGAACGTCGAACGCGGGATGAAACTGCTGCGGGAACGAGTACTTGCACAATGACCGTGCGCAGCAGCGGTACTCAACCCATTCTCATTGAACAGGACGTGGTGCTGGCCCGCCAGACCACGCGCAAGCTCGCCACCGAGTGCGGCATGCGCCTGATCGACCTGACCAAACTGGTGACCGCTGTCAGCGAGCTGGCGCGTAACACCATGGTCTATGGCGGCGGTGGCGACATGGACTGGCAGGTCCTCGAGGAAAACGGCCGGGTCGGCCTGCGTCTGACCTTCCGCGACGAAGGCCCGGGCATCCCTGACATCAAACTGGCGATGACCGACGGCTGGACCTCCGGCAGCGGTCTGGGCCTGGGCCTGACCGGCGCCAAACGCCTGGTCAATGAATTCGAACTCGACACTGAGCCCGGTAAAGGCACGCGCATTACGATCACACGATGGACATGAATATCACCGGGTCGTTGACCCAGGTCCTGCCGATCGAGGACAGCAGCCAGATCGGTCACGCACGGCGCACTGCGCAGAAACTCGCCGAGCAGCATGGCTTCGATGAAAACGACGCCGGGCGCGTGGCGCTGGTGGCAACCGAACTGGCCAGTAACGTGCTCAAGCATGCCCGACGCGGCGAATTTCACCTGCGCGTACTGCCACGACCGGGCAACGGTTTCGCCATTGAGATGCAGACCGTGGATCGCGCGCAGGGCTTTGACCTGGACGCGTGTCTGGCGGATGGCTTTTCCACCGGCGGTACGCAGGGCATCGGTCTCGGCGCGGTGTCGCGTCAGACTGATGTGTTCGATGTTTACGCCGACCACCGCGGCGCCGTGCTGCTGGCGCGGATCTTTGCCCGCAGCGATCGGCAGGCTGATATCCGATTCGGGGTCAGCCAGCATTCGTTGCATGCCGATCCAGCCTGCGGCGATGTCTGGCACCTGAAGTTTGAAGGTTCGCGGATCAGCGCACTGGTGGTCGATGGCCTCGGCCATGGCGAAGACGCCGAGCGCGCAGGCCTGGCCGGGGCACAAGCATTCGCCCGGGCACCGTTCGCCGATCCTGTGGTATTGATGGAAGACCTGCATCAGGAAATGCTCGGGACCCGCGGCGGCGCCGTGGCGTTCGCCCAGTTCGACAGCCAGCGCGACGGCCTGACGTTCGCCGGTGTCGGTAACATCGGCGCCAGTCTGCTGGAGCCTGGCAAATCCCGCGGTCTGGCCTCGCACCCCGGTATCGTTGGCGGCCAGTACCGTAAAGCCAAACCCTTTGACTATGCTCACGTGAACGGACATTTATTGATCATGTACAGCGACGGCTTACAGTCCCGTTGGAACCTTGCAGACTACCCCGGCCTGGTGCATCGCCATCCCGCCGTGATAGCCAGCGTCCTGCACCGCGACTTCTGTCGCGGCCGCGATGACGTGACGGTACTGGTCGTTGCTCTGGAGGCCGCCCATGGCTGAATCGACAACCCTGAGCCCTGCCGAGCAGGCGGCGCTCATCGCCCAGTTGCAGCGTGAAACCACTGCCCTGCGCGAAGAGCTCGATGAAACCAATCAGGGCGTGCTTGCGCTGTACGCCGAGCTCGACAATCAGGCCGAGGAACTGCGTCAGGCCTCGGATCTGAAGAGCCGGTTCCTGTCGTACATGAGCCATGAATTCCGCACGCCACTGGGCTCGATCCTGAGCATCAACAGCCTGCTCGCCGACGAACTCGACGGCCCGCTCAGTCCCGAGCAACACAAGCAGGTAGCGTTCGTCAGCACTGCTGCCCGGGAACTCAGCGACATGGTCGATGACCTGCTCGATCTGGCGAAGATCGAAGCCGGGCGCATCAGCATTTCTCCTGCCTGGTTCGACATGTTCGATCTGTTTTCCGCCTTGCGCGGCATGTTCCGGCCGATCGTCGATGCGACAGCGGTGGATCTGATCTTCGAAGAGCCGCTCGGCCTGCCGCGCCTGTATACCGACGACAAGAAGCTCGGGCAGATCCTGCGCAACTTCATTTCCAACTCGCTGAAGTTCACCACCCGTGGCGAAGTGCGCGTCTCGACGCGCATGGAAGGCGAAGACAAAGTGCGCTTCGCCGTCAGCGATACCGGCATCGGCATTGCGCCAGAACTGCATGACACGCTGTTCGAGGACTTCTCCCAGGTCGATTCGCCGTTGCAGAAACGCTTGCGCGGCACCGGTCTGGGTCTGTCACTGTGCAAGCGTTTCGCCGCGCTGCTGGGCGGTGAAGTCGGGGTTGAAAGTACCCCGGGCGTCGGCTCGACGTTCTTTGTCATCATCCCGCTGGCAATCGCTCTGGAGAACGTCGATGAATCGTGACATCCGCCTGCTGATTGTCGATGACAACGTCGCCACCCGTTACGCCTTGCGCCGGCGTCTGGAGCGCCACGGCTACGCGGTGCTCGAAGCCGGCACCGGCAGTGACGGTCTGGCCCTGATCGAGAGCGAAGCCCTCGATGCGTTGATCCTCGACGTCAACCTGCCGGACATGAGCGGTTTCGATATCGTCCGCCTGCTGCGCGCCGACCCGCGCACCGCGCTGCTGCCGGTGATCCATGTGTCAGCAGCCTCGATCCAGACCGGCGACATCATCACCGGTCTGAACGCCGGCGCCGATGCCTACCTGATTCACCCGGTCGACCCCGACGTACTGCTGGCGACGCTGCGCACCTTGCTGCGGGTGCGCGACACGGAAAACGCCCTGCGCGAAAGCGAGGCACGTTTTCGCGAGATTTTCGCCAACGTCTCGGCGCCGATTGCGGTAATCGATGCCAATCTGAAAGTGCATGAATGCAACCATGCCTTTGCTCAGTTGATCGTCGACAACCGTGACCCACAGGCCCTGCGTGAATGCTTCGCCGAAGATCAATGCTCGATCCTCGATGAACTGCGTCTGCGTCTGGTGGACGGCGAGCGCTGGAAAGGCACGCTGAACATGAGCGTGCAGGGTGAAGTTCGTGAGACGCAATGGCAGATTTCGCCGTATCGCACGCCAGAGCTGAGCCTGGTGTTCGTCGAAGACGTCACCGAACACCGCCACCGCGAGCGCTCGCATCTGGCCCGACTGGATGACACCACCACGCAACTGGCCAAGGAAGTTGCCGAACGGGTGCACGCCGAAGCGCAATTGCTGCAAGTGCAGAAAATGGATGCACTGGGCAAGCTCACCGGCGGTATCGCCCACGACTTCAATAACTTGCTGACCGGGATCATCACCAGTCTGGAACTGATTCAGAAGCGCGTGGCCGATGAGCGCCTGGACAAGGTGCAGTTCTATACCGAAGCAGCGCTGAACTCGGCGATGAGCGCGGCCTCGCTGACCCATCGTCTGCTCGCGTTCGCCCGTCAGCAGCCGCTCGACACCCGGCCGGTGGATATCAACGAGCACGTTCGCTCGCTGGAAGAATTGCTGGTGCGCACCATCGGTGAGCGCATCACCCTGAAGCTGGAACTGACCAACAAACCGGCGATTGCGCTGGTGGATCCGGTGCAGCTGGAAAGCGCGGTGCTCAACCTGGTGATCAACGCCCGCGATGCCCTGCCCTCCGGCGGCAATATCTGGGTCAACACTTACGCCGCTTATTCCCACGGCGATCCGAATCTGGCCGATGGCGCTTACGTGGCGCTGTCGGTACGCGACGACGGCACCGGCATTGAACACAACGTGATCGACAAGGTGTTCGAACCGTTCTTCACCACCAAACCGTTGGGCCAGGGCACCGGGCTCGGCCTGTCGACGATTTACGGTTTTGCCCGTCAGTCTGGCGGCGACGCGCACATCCGCAGTGTTGCCCGGCGTGGCACCGAAGTGACGATCATGCTGCCCGGCACCAACGACCCGACCGGCGCCGACGTGCCTGTGCCGGTGCCTGATGCCAAAGGCAGTGGCGAACATGTGCTGATCGTCGAAGACATGGCCACTGTTCGCTTGTTCGTCAACGAAGTGCTGGAAGATGCCGGCTATCGCTGCACGCAGGCGGCGGATATCGAGTCGGCGCTGGAGCGCTTGCAGAATGACCCGTCAATCGATCTGCTGCTGACCGACGTCGGCCTGCCCCGCATGAGCGGCCGCGAACTGGCGGATGTCGCCCGCGGCTGGAACGCAGGGCTGCCGATCCTGTTCATGACCGGCTACGCCGAAACCGCGATCAACCGCCAGGTCTTCCTCGGCACAGGGATGGAAATGCTGGTCAAACCGTTCCAGATCAGCGAACTGCTCGACAAGGTCCGCCGCACGCTCGATGGCGCCTGAATAAACGCACATCCCCCTGTAGGAGCGAGCCTGCTCGCGAAGGCGCCCGGTCAGTGAACTCATCTGTTACTGACATTCCGCTTT
>NZ_QETJ01000208.1:0-7342 GCF_003105095.1 Pseudomonas sp. NDM
CGATAGCGGTTATCCATTCAGCACATATTCAACTGACAGACCGCTATCGCGAGCAGGCTCACTCCTACAGGAGGGCGTTGGTCAGTCAGGCAATTTGGGCTTTTGAGGCGACTTCATCAAACGTCGCTTCATCCAGCGCATCTTCCTGCTCATCCAGCACCTGACGCGGGTGGTCATTGCCGGGAATGCTGCTGTCGATCAGGCTCAGCAGGCTGGAGCCACGCGGTGTCAGACTGAAGTTATTGCCGGTACTGCCCTCATGCTCCGCACGCGGCTCGATGAAGCCACGTTCCAGCAGGAGCTTCTCGTAATCGCAGGCCACGGTTTTAAGGTGATCGAGATTCTCGATCGGCTCGCCGGCGCTGGCTTTCTCGGCCGCATGGTCCTCGGCATAAGCGCGGGGAGCGAAGCTGTGGCCCGCGCTGTTCTGCACTTCGTGCAGCAAACGTTCAATCAAATCCCAGTTATAAGTCGTCATCCTGATTCAACCTCCGGTGCGGGTGATTTGTGCCGCGTTCAAGGTTGTGACCCAAGCGCCGCGCAGCCGTTCAGCCGCATATTTTCACGCCGACCGACCGGCGGTGTGTCGATTCCCCTGCCCGTTGAACGACTAGTCTCAAAACAGCCGGCTCATCCCGCAGGAGACATCGTCATGAACGTTGCAAATCACCCGGTGGTATCACGCGAAGAATGGCTCGCCGCCCGTCAACAGCATCTGGCTCACGAAAAAGCCTTTACCCGCGAACGCGACCGCCTCAGCGCCGAGCGCCGCGCCCTGCCCTGGGTAAAAATCGACAAGGACTATCATTTCCAGGGGCCGAACGGCGAGCTCAAGCTCAACGACCTGTTTGGCAACCACAGTCAGTTGATCATCTATCACTTCATGTTCGCCAAAGGCTGGAAGGAAGGCTGCCAGGGCTGCTCGTTCCTCAGCGATCACATCGACGGCGCCGACCAGCACCTGGCCCACCACGATGTCGCGGTAGTCGCCGTTTCCCACGCGCCGTTCAGCGAATTTCAGGCATTCAAACAGCGCATGGGCTGGAAATTCGACTGGGTCTCGTCAGAAGGTTGCGACTTCAACTACGACTTCGGCATCTGCGCCCGGGCTGAAGATGTCGCTGAGGGCAAGGCTACCTACAATTACGAAAAAACCGACAGCGCCGAGGAAGAAATGCCGGGGCTGAGCGTGTTCTATCGCAATGAACAAGGCGAGATCTTCCACACCTATTCCACATACGCACGCGGTCTGGACATGCTGGTTGGCGCTTACCACTATCTTGATCTGGCGCCCAAAGGCCGGAACGAGGACGAGATAATGGAATGGGTGCGGCATCATGATCGGTATGAAGGTGCGCCGAAGTCGAGTTGCTGTCATGCCGATTGAGCGCAACGCTGACCCCACAGTTTCTGAACTTTTGTCACGCTTCAGCCCTCAACCGGTTAACCCGCCTTAACCGGAACTGAGGCCTGCCCATGAAAATCCTGATCAAGCTCTCCCTCGCCGCCACTCTCGCCTGCGCCCTGCCCGTCTGGGCCTGTACGCCAGAAGAGGCGACGATCAAACGCGAACAACTGGCCAAGGAAGTCTCGAAGCTCACCGAGCAGAATCCGGAAAAAGCCAAGGAGATCAACGCCGAGTTGCAGAAAATGGATCTGGAGACGGCCAGCGCTGATGTGCCCGACAAGTGCCAGTTGATCGACCAGCGTTTGAAGGAACTGGGTTCGGCGGAGAAAAAGGCCGAAAGTTGAGGACGAAAAAAAACCGGACAATGTCCAGTTTTTTTTATGCGCGTTCTAAAGCTTACTCAGCCGCAGGTTCTGCTGGCTTGCGACGCTTGAGCGGGGCCATGCCGTCGCTGCTCACCAGAGAATCCGGCTTTGGACGGTTGACGCTCTTGCGCTTGGTTGGCGTCTTGGCGGCGGTCTTTTTCTTGTCGCCCTTGGCGTCGGTCTTTTTCTTCTTCACGCCGACGGCTTTACCCGAGGCCTTGACCTTTTTAGGGCCGCCGTAGGTGCCTTTGACTTCCTTGATGGTGCGGCGCTCGAAGCTCTGCTTGAGATAGCGCTCGATACTCGACATCAGGTTCCAGTCGCCGTGGCAGATCAGCGAGATCGCCAGACCATCGTTGCCGGCACGGCCGGTACGACCGATGCGGTGCACGTACTCGTCGCCGCTGCGTGGCATGTCGAAATTGATCACCAGATCCAGACCGTCGACGTCCAGACCACGGGCCGCAACGTCAGTGGCAACGAGGATCTTCACACCGCCCTGCTTCAGACGATCGATCGCCAGTTTGCGGTCCTTCTGGTCTTTCTCGCCGTGCAGCACGAACGCCTTGTATTCCTGGGCCACCAGGCGGCCGTAGATGCGATCGGCCATGGCGCGGGTGTTGGTGAAGACGATGGCCTTCTGGTAGGTCTCGTTGGCCAGCAACCAGTTCACAATCTGCTCTTTGTGCTGATTGTGGTCGGCGGTGATGATTTGCTGACGAGTCGTCGAGTTCAGCTGACTGACCGCATTGAGCTGCAAGTGCTCCGGGTTGTTCAGGACCTTGGCGATCATTTCGCGCAGACCGGAACCGCCGGTGGTGGCGGAGAACAGCATGGTCTGCTGACGGTTCGGGCATTCATCGACCAGACGCTGCACGTCTTCGGCGAAACCCATGTCGAGCATGCGGTCGGCTTCGTCGAGCACCAGCACTTCGACTTCTTTGAGGTCGAGGTTGCCAGCATTGAGCTGCTCGATCATCCGGCCCGGGGTGCCGATGAGGATGTCCGGCACTTTGCGCAGCATTGCGGCCTGTACCTTGAAGTCTTCACCGCCAGTGATCAGGCCGGACTTGATGAAAGTGAACTGCGCGAAGCGTTCAACTTCCTTCAGGGTCTGCTGGGCCAATTCACGGGTCGGTAGCAGGATCAGCGTCTTGATGCTGACGCGAATCTTCGCCGGGCCGATCAGGCGATTGAGGATTGGCAGAACGAAAGCGGCGGTTTTGCCGCTACCGGTTTGCGCCGTCACCCGCAGATCACGCCCCTGGAGCGCCAGCGGAATGGCCGCGGCTTGCACAGGCGTTGGCTCGACAAATTTCAGCTCGGCCACGGCTTTGAGCAGGCGTTCGTGCAGGGCGAATTGGGAAAACACGGGTGCTACCTCGAAGATATGCAAAAAAACAGCTGCATAGGTTACCGGTTTCGAGCGCTCAGGCCGAGTTTCTTTGTGCAAACGCCGACAATCAGTGGTTTTTTTGTTGCCCGATTTGTCACTCGCTGCAATACACAGCGTCTTAAATGCTCTAATCGGCCCTCGCGTCTTACAGAAGAAACGTTTCGCTCATGGATATCAAACAGCTCTGGCTCAAAGCCCAGGACCTCTGGGGCACACTCGAAGAGCACCCGCTGCTGCAATCGGGACTGGCACTGCTGGTGCTGCTGGTCATCGCGCTGGTACTCGGACGCGTGGCGCGTTATCTGATCCTGCACGCCAGCCGCATGCTCGGCCGCCAACCGGCGCTGCACTGGATCAACGACTTGCGCCATAACAAGGTGTTTCAACGACTGGCGCAAATGACGCCGTCGCTGGTGATCCAGTTCGGCCTGCACCTGGTGCCGGAACTGAGCAAGACCGCGATGAATTTTCTCGGCAACGTCGCGCTGGCCTTCACCATCCTCTTCCTGCTGCTCTCGGTCAGCGCCCTGCTCAATGCCTTGCTCGACATCTACGCGCGCACCGAGCATGCGCGCACGCGCTCGATCAAAGGCTACGTGCAACTGGCGAAGATGGTCTTGTACGTGTTCGGCGCGATCATCATCGTCGCCACCCTGATCGACCGTTCGCCGCTGTTGCTGCTGTCCGGTCTGGGTGCGATGTCGGCGGTGATCCTGTTGGTCTACAAGGACACCCTGCTGTCATTCGTCGCCAGTGTGCAGCTGACCAGCAACGACATGCTGCGGGTTGGCGACTGGATCGAGATGCCGCAAGTCGGCGCCGATGGCGACGTGGTCGACATCACGTTGCACACGGTCAAAGTGCAGAACTTCGACAAAACCATCGTCTCGATCCCGACCTGGCGCTTGATGTCCGAGTCGTTCAAGAACTGGCGCGGCATGCAGCAGTCCGGCGGCAGGCGGATCAAGCGCAGCCTGTTCATCGACGCCAGCGGCGTGCGCTTCATCCGCGACGACGAGGAAGAAAAACTTTCGCAAGTGCACCTGCTGACCGACTACATGGGCCGCAAGAAAGCCGAGCTCAAGGCCTGGAACGAAGCGCAGGGCAATGTCGCCGCAATGTCGGCCAACCGCCGCCGGATGACCAATATCGGCACCTTTCGCGCCTACGCTTTGGCGTATCTGAAGAGTCACCCGGAGATTCAGCCGAACATGACTTGCATGGTCAGGCAGATGCAGACCACCGCCCAGGGCATTCCACTGGAAATCTACTGCTTCACCCGCACCACGGTGTGGGCCGATTACGAGCGGATTCAGGGGGATATTTTCGATTATCTGCTGGCGGTGCTGCCGGAGTTTGGCTTGAGTCTGTATCAACAGCCAAGTGGCGGGGATTTGCGCGCGGGGTTGCTGCCGGCGGTGTTGGGCACGGCGAATATTCCGGAGCCGGAAAAACACCTGATGTAACCCACGAATCCAACTGTAGGAGTGAGCCTGCTCGCGATAGCGCCAGTCCAGACAACTCGATGTCGACTGAACAATTGCTATCGCGAGCAGGCTCACTCCTACATGGGCTATGCGGTGGCCTGGGATTTGCGAATACCCAACCGGCTGATCCACACCGCCATCAGAATCACACTGCCGCCGAGGAACAATCTCCCCAGTTCCTCATGCTGATTCCAGATCAGCAAATTCAACAACAACCCTACCGGTACATGCAGATTGTTCATCACCGCCAGCGTCCCGCCGTTGACCATGCACGCGCCCTTGTTCCACCAGTACAAGCCCAGCGCCGTCGACACCAGCCCGAGAAACAGCAACACCGCCCATTGCAGCGGTGCTTCCGGGAGAAAGTTCGATTTGCCGAACAACAGAAACGCCGGCAGCACCACCGCCAATGCGCCGAGGTAGAAATAACCGAAGCGCCGGTAATGCGGCAGATCACTCGGGTGCCTGGCCACCAGATGCTTGTACAGGACCTGCCCGGCGGCGTAGGTGAAGTTGGCCAGTTGTAGCAGCAGGAAGCCCATGAAGAAGTCCGGACTGATGCTGTCGAAACGAATCACCGCCGCACCGCCGACTGCCACCAGCGCGGCAATCAGCGCCCACGGGTTGAAGCGACGGTTCAGCGCGTCTTCGATCAGCGTCACATGCAGCGGCGTGAGAATGGTGAACAGCAACACCTCCGGCACCGTCAGCACACGGAAACTCAGGTACAGGCAGACGTAAGTCACGCCAAACTGCAACGCGCCGATCAGCAACATGCCCCGCATGAACGCCGGCTCCACCGAACGCCAGCGCGTCAACGGAATAAACACCAGCCCGGCCAATACCACACGGACCAGCACCGCAAAGTAACTGTCGACATGCCCGGCCAGGTACTCGCCGATCAAACTGAAGGAAAACGCCTGGATCAGCGTGACAAAAAGTAGATAGCCCATGCTCGCCTCGAAAATCGAATGGCGGCGACGATAGCGGTTTTTCGGATAGGCTCCAACAGCAAACGGCGCCGGAATCAAAAGCCCCTCACCCTAACCCTCTCCCGGAGGGAGAGGGGACTGACCGAGGGGTTTGGTCGAGTTACGCCGACGTGGCATATCGAGCCGAATGCGGGTCCTGCAAAGATCAAAAACCCCCTCACCCTGGCCCTCTCCCAGAGGGAGAGGGGACTGACCGAGGAGTCTGGTCGAGGTACGCCGACTTGGTATATCGAATTGGACTCAGGCCTGCAAAGATCAAAAGCCCCTCACCCTAGCCCTCTCCCGGAGGGACAGGGGACTGACCGAGGTGGTTGGGCTAGCTACGCCGACATGAAATACCGCATCGAATCCAAAAAAGCCAAAAACCGGCCCTCCACCACTCAACACAATGAGCGCAAGCTCGAGTACCGCTCTTGATCTTGATCCACCCGCCCCGTCGGCAGGCTGAGTGGAGGGATTGATCCGGGCGGGGGAGCGCAGCGACCGTACGACGCAGTCGTACACAGCGAGTGTAGGTGCAGCGAAGCAAACCGGAGCCGCTGCGCCAGGATCGATCCCGGAGCGAAGGAACCCCGAGCCCCAGCGAGCGGGCCGAACGTTGGGGCACAGACCTTTGGTTACTTTGGGGCGTTTGCCAAAGTGACCCGCTGTAAGAGCGGAACCGCCAGCCGCAGCACCGCAAAAAACGGATATACCCCCAAAACCCCAAGAACCTGGTCGGCCCAAAGGCCGCCAAGAAAACCCAGACAAAAAAAAGCCCGATCTCGCTAAAGCGTTCAATCGGGCTACAGCACTCAGGAGCAAAAGTGCAAAGGGAGGTTCGATGCGCGTGGAACCTTGAAGGGGTTGCGCCAGGTCACTAGACCATCCAGCGATTATCTGGCGATTAACCGATCAAGCGACCTGAGACAATTTGGCGTTGGCCTGATTCAGCCCCTTCTCCTGAAAGTCACCGCCAAGGTTCATGCCTTCGGCATGGATAAAGGTCACGTCGTTGATGCCGATGAAACCCATCACCTGACGCAGATACGGTTCCTGATGATCCGCCGGACCACCGGCATACACACCACCGCGAGCGGTCAACACAAAGGCACGCTTGCCATTGAGCAAGCCTTGCGGCCCGGTCTCGGTGTACTTGAAGGTCGCTCCGGCACGCAGCACATGGTCAAGCCAGGCCTTGAGCGTGCTCGGGATTGCAAAGTTGTACATCGGTGCAGCCATCACCAGCACGTCGGCGGCGAGCAGCTCATCAGTCAATTCGTTGGAACGATCCAGCGACGCTTGCTCGCTGTCGTTGCGCTGTTCGGCGGGTTTCATCCAGCCACCCAGCAAGTTGGCGTCCAGATGCGGCACCGGGTTCAAGGCGAGGTCACGCACAGTGATCTGATCGGCAGGGTGCGCGGCTTTCCACTGAGCGATGAAGGTCTGGGTCAGTTGACGGGAAACCGAGTCTTGCTGGCGGGCACTGCTTTCGATGATCAGAACGCGGGACATGGTGTGTAGTCTCCATCCGAGAATGTTGTAAGTCGATGGAGTGAAGGTTAAACAGAGTCGAATCGATGAAAAAGCGCAAATATCCGCTGTAACCCATCGATAAATTCGTTTATAAGCTAAACCCACATACCCCTGTGGGAGCGAGCCTGCTCGCGATAGCGGTGTATCAGATACACCCATGTCGACTGACACAGCGCTAT
>NZ_QETJ01000209.1:0-7309 GCF_003105095.1 Pseudomonas sp. NDM
CTTCGGCAGCTCCTACAGTTGGAATGCGAGACCCCCGTAGGAGCTGCCGAAGGCTGCGATCTTTTGATCTTCTCAACGCTGCAACAGAATCCGCCCACGACTCAGATCAGCCAACTGGCTCTGCAGCAATTCAATCTGCGCCTCACCCACCGCCAACCTCAACTCAACGCCATTGGCGGTAAAGTTTTCCTCCACCACCAACCCACCCAGATCCGCCACGCGCAACTTCACCAGTGCCAGTTCGGCAAATCCGCAGGCGCAGCACAGGGGCACGCGGCTGATCAATTCGACTTTTTCCGCCGCTTGCAGGCACTTGTTGGCGCCGCCGCCATAGGCTCGGGCCAGGCCGCCAGTGCCCAATTGGATGCCGCCGTACCAGCGGATCACCAGGACTGCGACCTGATCGCAGTCCTGGGCTTCGATCGCTGCCAGAATAGGGCGCCCGGCGGTGCCGCCCGGTTCGCCGTCGTCAGTGCTGCGATACTGCGCCCCGAGTTTCCACGCCCAGCAATTGTGCGTGGCGTTCAAATCGCTGTGCTGCTCGAAAAATGCCTGCGCGTCGGCGGGGCTGCCGATCGGCGTCGCCAGGGTGATGAAGCGGCTTTTGCGAATCTCTTCGCGGTACTCGCAAAGACCGCTGAGGGTGAAAGGCATAAACGTCTTATATAGAAGGAGTGAGGCCGCAGCCTTTGAGAATGATGCGGATCAGGTTGTTGCCGGCGTCTTCCATGTCCTGCTTGGTCAACTTGCTGCGCCCTGTGACGCGGCAGATCTGCGTGGCGAAGTCGGCATAGTGCTGAGTGCTGCCCCACAGCAGGAAGATCAGGTGCACCGGATCGACCGGGTCCATTTTGCCTGCATCGATCCACGCCTGAAACACCGCTGCGCGCCCGGTAAACCAGGCGCGGTAATCCTGATTGAAATATTCACTCAGGCATTCGCCGCCACTGATCACTTCCATGGCGAATATCCGCGAGGCCTGTGGCTGGCGCCGGGAGAACTCCATCTTCGCGCGGATGTAGCGGGTCAGCGCTTCGGCCGGATCATCCTCGGCGGTGAGGGTGTTGAAGGTGCTGTCCCACAACTCGATGATGTTGCTCAGCACCGCCACATACAAACCGAGTTTGTTGGTGAAGTAGTAATGCAGGTTGGCCTTGGGCAACCCGGCATTCTGCGCGATGGTGTTCATGCTGGTGCCTTTGAACCCGTGACGGGCGAACTCGTCTTCGGCGGCTTTGAGAATGGTCTCTTCGTTCTTCTGACGAATGCGGCTGGCGGGTTTGCCGCCGTGGGCTGGGACTTCAAAGGTCATAGGCACTTCCGGGATTGTCTGTGGGTGCAACCAGTTGCGTTGATAGCGCACCCACAGGCATCCGACAAGTCCTTGCGCGGAAAAACAGTTACGCCTGTTCGATCTTGTTCAATGGCGCGGGGCTTTTCGCCGCTGCAGTTTTGCCTTCCGGCAACAGCAGACACAGGAAGATTGCCGTCAGCCCGCCGCTGGTGATCGCCGAGTCGAACAGGTTCTGCACCAGTTTCGGCAGCAGGTGCAGCAGGTTCGGTTGCGCAGCGATGCCGAGGCCAACGCCGAACGAAGTGGCGATGATCAGCATGCTGCGCCGGTCCAGCGGCGACTGCGCGAGAATGCGCACGCCCGCCGCCGCCACCGCGCCGAACATCACCAGCGTCGCACCGCCCAGCACCGGTTTCGGTATCTGTTGCAGCACCGCGCCGATCATCGGGAACAGGCCGAGGCAGAACAGGATCGCGCCGATGTACAGGCCGACGTAGCGGCTGGCGACGCCCGTCAGCTGAATCACACCGTTGTTCTGGGCGAAGGTCGTGTTGGGGAACGCGCTGAAGGTCGCCGCGATCATGCAGCTCACACCGTCACCGAGCACGCCGCCCCGCAGGCGACTTATATAAGAAGGGCCGCTGATGGGCTGGCGGGCGAGCATGCAATTGGCGGTGAGGTCACCGACGGTTTCGAGGGTGCTGATCAGATAAATCAGCGCGACCGGCAGGAAAGCTGTCCAGTCGAAGTTGAATCCGAACTTGAACGGCGTAGGAAAACTCACCAGCGGCACGTCAGGCAATGGCTGCGGCAGCAATTTCCCACTCAACCAAGCCGCTAGACTGCCGAGCACCAGTCCGATGATGATCGCCGACAGCCTTACCCACGGCGTATTCGAGCGGTTGAGCAGAATGATCGTCAGCAGCACAAATACGCCCAGGGCGAGATTGCCCGGCGCGCCGAAGTCCGGCGCATTGAAGCCGCCACCCAGATCGGTAATGCCGACCTTGATCAGGCTGATGCCGATCAGCGTGATCACAATACCGGTCACCAGGGGGGTCACCACTCGGCGCAACTGGCCGATGAAACGGCTGAGCACGATTTGTACGATCGCGCCGAAAAAGCACACGCCGAAAATCATCGCCAGAATATCTTCCGGGCTGCCGCCGCGTTGCTTGACCAGAAACCCGGCGGACAGCACCGCGCCGAGAAAAGCGAAACTGGTGCCTTGCAGGCAGATCATCCCCGCGCCAATGCCGAATGGCCGCCGCGCCTGGATAAAGGTGCCGACACCCGAAACCATCAGCGCCATGCTGATCAGATACGGCAGATGCGCCGTCAGCCCGAGCGCCGAGCCGATGACCAGCGGCGGGGTGATGATACCGACGAAACTGGCCAGCACGTGCTGCAACGCGGCGAGGATCGCGGCGAGTGGTTTGGGACGGTCGTTGAGGCCGTAGATCAGTTCACTGGACGAATCGGAATCTGGCTGCATGGCGGTGGGCTTCTTGCTTAAGGATCGGGTTTGGTCCTGCTCTGCAAAAAGCTGTCCACTTGCTCAACTTCTTCTCTCTGTAGGAGCTGCCGAAGGCTGCGATCCCTTGATCTTGCTGTACTTCACCAATGTTGCGGTCCCTATCAACGCGTAGCCGCCAGACTCTCCAAAAAGCTTTCCAGCACCAAATGAGGGCGCCGCCCCTTGCGCGTGACCGATGCCAGACTCAAATCGTAAAAACGCGTGTCAGCCTTGAGCGCACGCAACCGCCCTTGCTGCACCCAAAGGCTGGCGTAGTGATCCGGCAGATAACCGATATAGCGCCCGGTCAGAATCAGAAACGCCATGCCCTCTCGATCCGACGCACTGGCGGTGCAATTGAGCGCCTGATAATGCGCCTGAATTTCTGCTGGCAACCGGAAGGTCGGCGCAATCGCGTCCTGGCTGTCGAGACGTTGATCCTCGAGCTGTTTATCGTCGACATAAAACAGCGGATGCCCCACCGCGCAATACAGCAGCGAACGCTCGCTGTACAACGGCTGATATTCCAGTCCCGACAGCGCACTGGCCTGCGGCACCACGCCGACGTGCAATCGTCCGTCGAGCACACCTTGTTCGACTTCGTTTGGCGCAATCATGCGAATCTGGATCTGCACATCCGGCCCACGCTCCTTCAGTTGCGCGAGGGCGTGGGTGATGCGCATGTGCGGCAGGGTGACGAGGTTGTCGGTCAGGCCAATGATCAATTCACCCCGCAGGTGTTGGTGCAGGCCGTTGACCTCGGTGCGGAAACTTTCCAGCGCACTCAAAAGCTGCAGTGCCGACTGATACACCTCGCGACCTTCCTCGGTCAGGGAAAACCCGGCCCGCCCGCGTTGGCACAAGCGCAGGCCAAGGCGCTGTTCCAGATCGCTCATCTGCTGGCTGATCGCCGAGCGTCCTATGCCGAGCACGGTTTCCGCTGCTGAGAAGCCGCCACATTCCACGACGCTGCGAAAAATCCGCAGCAGGCGAATATCAAAATCACTGACCTGGGCCAGCGGATCGGGGCGGCGGCTGCTCATTTATTGTTCTCTTTGTTTAGCGAAGATCTAACTGAAGGTTAGAAGAGTTGAATTTCACCGACTTTATCGCCGTGGCAATTTAGCTGCAACAACGCTTTCCATCTCTCTGACGCTTATGCCCTGCGAGGTTTTGCCCGATGAACATGCCTGAAAACGCGCCGTCGCCACTGGCCAGCCAACTGAAGCTGGACGCGCACTGGATGCCGTACACCGCCAATCGCAACTTTCAGCGCGACCCGCGTCTGATCGTCGGCGCTGAAGGCAGCTGGCTGTTCGACGACAAGGGCCGCAAGATCTACGACTCGTTGTCCGGTCTGTGGACCTGCGGCGCCGGGCACACCCGTAAGGAAATTCAGGAAGCCGTTTCGAAACAACTGGGCACCCTCGATTACTCGCCGGGTTTCCAGTACGGTCATCCGCTGTCGTTCCAGCTGGCTGAGAAGATCACCGAGCTGACCCCGGGCAACTTGAACCATGTGTTCTTCACCGATTCGGGCTCCGAGTGCGCCGACACTGCGGTGAAAATGGTCCGTGCCTACTGGCGTCTGAAAGGTCAGGCGACCAAGACCAAAATGATCGGCCGTGCCCGTGGCTACCACGGCGTGAACATCGCCGGCACCAGCCTCGGCGGCGTCAACGGCAACCGCAAACTGTTCGGTCAGGCGATGATGGATGTCGATCACTTGCCGCACACGCTGCTGGCGAGCAATGCCTTTTCCCGTGGCATGCCGGAGCAGGGCGGTATCGCCCTCGCCGATGAACTGCTGAAGTTGATCGAACTGCACGACGCTTCCAACATCGCTGCGGTGTTCGTTGAGCCGATGGCCGGGTCTGCCGGGGTACTGGTTCCGCCGCAGGGTTACCTCAAGCGTCTGCGCGAGATCTGCGATCAGCACGACATCCTGCTGGTGTTCGATGAAGTGATCACTGGTTTCGGCCGTACCGGCTCGATGTTCGGCGCCGACAGCTTCGGCGTGACCCCGGACCTGATGTGCATCGCCAAGCAAGTCACCAACGGCGCGATTCCAATGGGCGCGGTGATCGCCAGCTCCGAGATCTACCAGACCTTCATGAACCAGCCGACGCCGGAATACGCGGTGGAATTCCCTCACGGCTATACCTACTCGGCGCACCCGGTGGCTTGTGCCGCTGGCCTCGCAGCACTCGACCTGCTGCAAAAGGAAAACCTGGTGCAGAGCGTCGCCGAAATCGCGCCGCATTTTGAAAACGCGCTGCATGGCCTGAAAGGCTCGAAGAACGTCATCGACATCCGTAACTACGGTCTGGCCGGCGCGATCCAGATTGCCGGGCGCGACGGTGATGCCATCGTGCGTCCGTTCGAAGCGGGCATGGCTTTGTGGAAAGCCGGATTCTACGTGCGCTTCGGCGGCGACACCCTGCAGTTCGGCCCAACCTTCAACAGCAAGCCGCAAGACCTCGATCGTCTGTTCGACGCGGTCGGCGAAGTGCTGAACAAGCTCGACTGATTTTCCTTCTATATATACCTACACAACCGGGCGCTTCTTTACGGGTGCCCGTGGACCAGAATTCAGGAGTGTTCGATGAGCGTTATCCCGCATTTGATCAATGGCGAACTGGTGACCGAAACCGGTCGCGCGGTGGATGTCTTCAACCCGTCGACCGGCCAGGCGATCCACAAACTGCCATTGGCCAGCCAGGCCACCATTCAGAAAGCCATCGATGCCGCCAAAGCCGCGTTTCCGGCATGGCGCAACACGCCACCGGCCAAGCGCGCGCAAGTGATGTTCCGTTTCAAGCAACTGCTGGAGCAGAACGAAGCACGCATCTCGCAACTGATCAGCGAAGAGCATGGCAAGACCCTGGAAGATGCGGCCGGTGAATTGAAGCGCGGTATCGAGAACGTCGAGTTCGCCTGCGCCGCCCCGGAAATCCTCAAGGGCGAGTACAGCCGCAACGTCGGCCCGAACATCGACGCCTGGTCGGACTTCCAGCCGTTGGGGATTGTTGCCGGTATCACTCCGTTCAACTTCCCGGCCATGGTGCCGCTGTGGATGTATCCGCTGGCGATCGTCTGCGGCAACTGCTTCATCCTCAAGCCATCCGAGCGCGATCCAAGCTCGACGCTGCTGATTGCTCAGCTGCTGCTGGAAGCCGGGTTGCCGAAAGGCGTGATGAGCGTGGTCCATGGCGACAAGACTGCGGTGGACGCGCTGATCGAAGCGCCGGAAGTCAAAGCGCTGAGTTTCGTCGGTTCGACACCGATTGCCGAATACATCTACGCCGAAGGCACTAAGCGCGGCAAGCGCGTGCAGGCACTGGGCGGTGCGAAGAACCATGCGGTGCTGATGCCGGACGCCGATCTGGACAACGCGGTGAGCGCACTGATGGGCGCGGCTTACGGCTCCTGCGGCGAACGCTGCATGGCGATTTCGGTAGCCGTGTGTGTTGGCGACCAGGTCGCGGACGCGCTGGTGGCGAAACTGGTCCCACAGATCAAGGCGCTGAAAATCGGTGCCGGTACGTCGTGCGGCCTGGACATGGGGCCGTTGGTTACCGGTCAGGCGCGTGACAAGGTCAGCAGTTATGTAGATGACGGTGTGGCAGCGGGCGCGACCCTGGTGGTCGATGGTCGTGGTCTGAGCGTGGCCGGTCATGAAGAAGGCTTCTTCCTCGGCGGCTGCCTGTTCGATAACGTCACCCCTGAGATGCGCATCTATAAAGAAGAAATCTTCGGACCGGTGTTGTGCGTCGTTCGGGTGAACAGCCTGGAAGAGGCGATGCAATTGATCAACGATCACGAATACGGCAACGGCACCTGCATCTTCACCCGCGACGGCGAAGCGGCGCGGCTGTTCTGCGACGAGATCGAAGTCGGTATGGTCGGCGTAAACGTACCGCTGCCGGTGCCGGTGGCGTATCACAGCTTCGGCGGCTGGAAGCGTTCGCTGTTTGGCGACCTGCATGCGTATGGTCCGGATGGCGTACGCTTCTATACCCGTCGCAAGGCGATCACCCAGCGCTGGCCACAGCGTGCGAGCCATGAGGCGTCGCAGTTTGCATTCCCTAGCTTATAAGTAGCTGGAAGTGCAGAAGGCCGACCTCGCAGGTCGGCCTTCGCGTTTTCGGGGCTTTTTTGACCGATATGACAGAAATATGAAAATAGGTGTTGACGGCAGATTCCAGAGGTCTATAATTCGCCCCACTTCCGGCGCAGTCGAAACGGAAAACTCCTTGAGATTCAACGAGTTATGCAGTTTTCGACAGCGGCTCGCTTCAGGTCATCGAAGCCTGGAAGGAGTTGAAAGAGCAGTGATGTTTGGCTCTTTTAACGGTTCGATCTTCTCGGTCGAAAGCGGAGAAAAAGAGGTGTTGACAGCAGCGATTAACGCTGTAGAATTCGCCTCCCGCTAACGAGAGATCGGAAGCGCAAGTGGTTGAAGTTGTTGAAGAATTCTTCGAAAACTTCTGAAAATA